>JBCBCD010000815.1:0-3737 GCA_038530915.1 Bacteroidota bacterium | reverse complement strand
AGATTTTCCGCAGGAAATTCAATTAGACAGTCCGTAGGACGATTCGACCTTAGACGAATGGAATTTATTACAAAACTCATGTTTATAATAATGATCAGGGCGTCTCCAAACTTAAAAGTCTAGAGACGCCCGTTTTAATTTTTTGTTCCTTAGATGGATCAAATTACATCATACGGATAGCCTTCACAAAGTATGTAAGGACGAATGGCAAAGCTAACCAGAACCATTCATCAGCATACATTAACATTACGATCATAACTACCAATGATATCAAAAATATAATCCAGTCTAAAGCAGTTGATTTGTTCGTTGTTACTTCTTCCATTTTGAATGTATATATTTCCTTCAAAGTTAAGCACTAAAATCCAAAAATGATACGTGTAGCATGGAATTTATTCCGTCAAAAAAGATTAGAGTGAAATTTATTTCACGAAAAGAGTATTGCAGAATTGATTCCGCAAAGAAAACGGTACTGCGGAATTTATTCCGCATAACAACCAACAACTAAAAACAAAATCACCATCAGCACATAAAGTACCAATGGTGAAAATCAATCTTTAACCTTTTATATCTTCGTAAATCTTAATCTCTATTTGTAGAAGGCACTACCAACAAAGGAACATTCAGGTTTTTATACAATTCATTAAATGTTTCTACATCTTCTTCAAGAATTCTCAACATGCTAGCTTTATGCGTTTTCCATTTGTCATTTAAATCCCTCAATCTTTCCATCACTCCTGAAGTGACAACAGGATCATGAGCGTCCACTCTATCAAGGAGAGCAGCAAACTCAGCATTTAACTTATTGGAATGATTGATCGCATCCTGGAAAGTTTCTTGATCCCTTTGGATCAGCTGAGCTTCCCATTGATTGATTTGCTGAATGATATTATTTCCTTTTTCTATGATTTCATTAGCACAACCTGCCTTATTGGCTTGATTGACAAAAAATTGCAATTGATCATTAACGTCTTTCATCCTGATTACAGAAAGATGTATCTCACGAAGGTTGGCTTCTATCTCCTTTAGTACTTCTTGTTGGATGGCATAATCCTCCTGTGTAGCGTCTATTCTTGGATCAGGTTTGATGAAAATGCTTTGCTCAACGATCCCAACGGGTGTCTTTAAACGCATCTGGTACTCACCTGGAGCTACAGTAGCACCTGTATAGCTGCCGTGCATGAAGACATTTTCAATTCCCGGAATAGCATATCCCTTCATATCCCAATTAAATCTGTTGATGCCTCCATTGGATGTTAAAACTGGTTCTTCCTTAGGCCCTCCTTCGTAAGTTAGAAAACCTTCCGTTTTTTGATTGGAATAAGTGCGTATGATATGTCCCGAAGGATCTATAATTTCTAGTTCAATACGAACATCCTCAGCAAAGTTTTTTGGCAGATAATAATCTATGATTACCCCATTCAAAGGATTTTGACCCATTTGATCATTCGATCCTTGTTGTGCAGTAATGTAGCGATAAGTGGGTTTGGGCTGAATCAATAGCGCTTGATTCTTAGGCAGTACACCTTTGGTTTGTTGAATGGATCCGATGTCATCTAATATCCAGTAACCTCTACCAGAAGTAGCAGCAATCAAGTCATTGTCTTTAATGGTAAGATCAGTGATTGGACAATTAGGTAGGTTCAACTGGAATGGGAACCATCTTTGTCCATTGTTAAGTGAGATATAAAGCCCGTTTTCTGTACCAGCATATAATAAGCCTGGCACTTTAGGATCTTCACGAACCACTCTAACAAAATGATTTTCTTGAATTCCTCCAGTGATTAATGACCAATTTTTGCCCCAATCATTGGAGTAATAGATAATAGGAGTACGATCGTTGAATTTATAACGAGTAGCAACGACATAAACAGCTTTGGGATTATGCTTAGATATTTCAATACTATTGATTAATGCTTCTCCTAAATCTGGAGGAGTTACATTATGCCAATGCTTACCTTCATCTTTAGTGTAGTGCACCAAACCATCATCAGTACCAACCCATAGGGTGCCTTCGGCATGTTGTGAAGCAGCCAAATAACTAATGGTATTGTAATTTTCGGCTCCGGCCCCTTCATTAGTAAAAGGTATACCTCCCAAACCTTGCTTAGACTTCTCATTACGAGTAAGTTCCGGACTGATTACTGACCAGTTGATACCTTTATCTTCAGTACTCAATACCACATTAGCTGCATGATAAATAACATTGGGATTTTGAGGCTGAGCTACAATAGGAGCGTTCCAATTGAAGCGGTATTTCATTTCTTCTGGATTTGTTGCTAATCCCAACGCAGGATAAGCCATAATATCCTTTTCTTCTTTGGTCTCTTCGTTGTAAATAGAAATATAACCCTGATAACAACCGCCATATACATCATCTGGATGATCAGGATCAAAAGCAATGAATGCACTTTCACAGCCCGAAACCGTATACCAGTCTGTCACATCTATACCTTCGTGATTGGTACGACTAGGAATGGCAACAGTTGAGTTATCCTGTTGCCCTCCATATATGTAATAAGGGAAACGGTTGTCTGTAATGACTCTGTAAAATTGACCGGTAGGTTGATTATTTTGGCTGGACCAACTTTTTCCATCTGTAAATGTAATACAAGAACCTCCGTCATTGGCTAGGATGTAATTGTTGGATAGCTTAGGATTAATCCATAAAGCATGTTGATCGCTATGAGGCGTGTTAATGCTTGTAAATGATTTACCACCATCTGTAGATTTTAATAATGGGGCATTTAATACGAAAACAGTTTCTTTATTTGTAGGATCAGCTACTACTTTGGTATAGTACCAGGCTCTGGCTATGGTTTTGCGTTCTTTATTGATAGGTGTCCAGGTTTCTCCATAATCATCAGACCTAAACAAGCCACCTTCATGACTTTCAACCATAGCATAGACTCTGCTTCCATCTACAGGAGAAACGTCAACTCCAACTTTTCCCATTTCCGTTGGGAGTCCTTTGCAAAGTTTTTGCCAATTTTCACCTCCATCGATGCTTTTATAAATGCCGGATCCGGGACCACCACTCCTGATTTGCCAGGGAGTTCTTTGATGATCCCACATACCTGCATATAAAATTCGTGGATTATTCGGATCCATGCTTAAGTCACTGGATCCGGTAGTGCTATTGATATACAATGATTTTTTCCAACTCTTTCCTCCATCTGTTGTCACATATATTCCTCTACTTTCACTGTCTCCATAAAGAGAACCTTGTACTGCTACGTATACCCAGTCTGGGTTATCAGGATGGATAACAATGGATGAAATGTGTTCAGAGCGGATAAGACCCATATGTTCCCAGGTGCTGCCACCATCATATGATTTGTAAACTCCGTCACCGGCGGAAGTCATAACTCCTCTTACAGGATGTTCTCCTGTACCAACATATATAATATTTGGATTGCTTTCAGAAACAGCGATGGCACCAATTGAAGAAGTATTGAAATATCTATCAGAAATATTATTCCAACTCAATCCTGCATCCTGAGTTTTCCAGACTCCACCACCTGTAGTTCCCATATAATAAACCATGGGATTGTTAGTTACTCCTGCTACGGTCACACATCTACCCCCCCTGAAAGGCCCTACGTTTCTCCATTGCAATCCATTGTATTGAATGGCATGAAACAACGTTAGCCTGGGTTTGATTGGTTTGTTATTAGAATGTGCACTGAATAATGGCAATACCACTGCAAGAGCAAAAGCTATAAATAGCTTAAATA
>JBCBCD010000814.1:0-3738 GCA_038530915.1 Bacteroidota bacterium | reverse complement strand
AGTCATTTTACCAGCTTTCGAACGAAGGTTTCTAACATTAAGTGCAAGTGTTTCCTGAGCTTTTAGATCATCTAAACTGGTACCTTGCTCTAGAATTCGTGGATCTGCTTTTATTTCAAAGCTTTGTTCTATGGTTTGATCACCTACTTGCATTTTTAAGGTGTAAGCTCCGGGAGCTGCCATTGGACCACCTCTGGACCCATTACCAAAATGACGCATATCCCAGTTGAACTTGTGAAGTCCTTTTTTAGATTTAATATTTGCATTAAAACCTTGACGGTAAAAACCGGTAGCCATACTTGGCTCAGGGTCTACATCACTAACTTGCTTTTTCTTTTTATTAGTAAAAGAATTCACAGTTTCTCCATCTTCATTCATTATTTCCATGGAAATTTCACCATCAAAATCATTAGAAAGATGGTAATAAAAATCCACGCTCGCTCCAGGATAATAAGGAATGCTTTGTCTTCCCGTTCTTCTATATCTCATTCTGTGACTAGGCTCTACATCAAAGACGTGAGCTGTTTTATTAGCTACCTCTGCATTTAACTCGTGCAAGGGACTAATATTATCTAAAATCCAGAAGCCTCTACCCATAGTAGAAAGTATCAAATCTTTATTTTTCAACTTGATGTCAGTAATTGGTGTAACTGGTAGGTTCTGTTGGAAAGGCTCCCAACTATCGCCATCATCAAATGAAACAAACATGCCAAACTCTGTACCCGCATAAAGCAAGCCTTCACGATTTGGATCTTCTCTTACCACTCTAACCGGAAAATCGAGAGGAAGACCATTATCACCAGGAGTTAATAAAGTCCAGCTTTGGCCATTGTTTTCTGTTTTATAGATGTAAGGCTTCCAATCACCCAGTTGATATCTGTATCCGGCAACATATGCCTTGTTTACATTATGAGGAGATGGTTCTACACAATCTACTCTACCACCTTGTTTGAAAGCTTCAGGAGTAACTTTATTCCATTTTTTACCACCATCCATTGTAACATGTACCGGGCCATCGTTTGCACCAACCCATAATACACCTTCCTTGATTAGTGACTCTCTAATTGCATAAATCGTACTGTAAAATTCTTCTCCTGTTACATCTCTGGTAATAGGACTTCCAGAAATTACCTGTTTGTCATCTTCAAATGCAGTTAGATCCGGAGAAATGATCTCCCAGGTCTTTCCATCATCGGTGGTCTTATGTACATATTGTGAAGTATGGTATACTACATCCGGGTTGTGTTGTGAAACGTGTATAGGCGCTACACGCTGAAATCTAAACTTCAAATCTTTTGGGTTGTGGCCATACATGTTTGAAGCACCTACATAGTATTGTTTCTCCTGTCCTGTTTTTTTATTAAAAACTCCAAAACGACCTTTGCAATTGGCATATACAATATCAGGATTACCTGGTTTAGGAACAGCAGGTCCCGTTTCACATCCACCTACTGCCATCCAATAACCTGTTCCGCCCGATACTGAACCATAAGGTGGTAAACTAGGTAGTGAGATGGTAGAGTTATCTTGCTGCCCGGCATACAACCAATAAGGGAATTGATCATCTACTTCTACTTGATAAAGTTCTGCAGTCGATTGATTGGATTGTGTCGACCAGGTACGGCCTCCATCACGAGTTACATTGGCGCCACCATCATTACATTGCACCCAAAGCATTGGGTCTTCAGGATGAATCCAAAGATCATGATTATCTCCATGAGGCGTTCTAAAGCGCGCCCATTTTTTTCCGTTGTCTTTAGATTCCCAAAACTGAGTAGCGCTTACGAAAATATGATCAGGATCTTGAGGATTAGCATCCACATTACAATAGTAAAATGGCCTATCTAGCAATGGCTTATGGGTACTAATTAGTTTAAAGGATTCTCCTCTATCATCAGACATAAATAATCCACCTTCACCTTGAGGAGCTTCTACTAAAGCATACAAACGTTCTGGCTTAGCGGCACTTACCGCCAAATCACTTTTTCCAACAACGCCAGTTGGTAAACCATTGGTTAATTCTTTCCAGTTTTTTCCTCCATCAGTAGATCTATAAATACCATCGTCTTTCCCACCACTAATGATCGTCCATGGTCTACGCAAACCGTGCCACATTGAAGCATAGATGGTATTGGGGTTATCTGGAGCAAATTCCAGATCTACTGCGCCAGTTTCATCTGATAAATACAAAATTTTATTCCAGCTTTTACCTCCATCCGTTGTTTGGTAAACGCCTCTTTCTTCATTAGAAGAGAAAGCTTGTCCGATAGCAGCTACGTACACAACATTAGGATCATCGGGATGAACTTCGACAGCTCCTATTTGTCCTGTTTCTCTTAGACCAACATTTTGCCAGGTCTTACCGCCATCTACAGATTTATACAATCCCTTTCCAGTGATTACGTTAGAACGAATTCCATCAGAACCAGTTCCAACATAAATAATATCAGAGTTGGATGGTGCTACTCTAATTGCACCGATAGAGCTCGTTTCAAAGAATCCATCAGAAACATTCTTCCATGAATAACCATAATCAGTAGTTTTCCATAAACCACCTCCAGAGCTTCCCATATAAAACGTTCCTTTTTGATCAATGACGCCAGCCACAGTTGTAGCTCTACCTCCTCTGGTAGGGCCAATATTTCTATAAGTTAATTCTTCAAATAATGGACTCGACTCTATTTGAGCCATTGCTTCTGAAGTGAAGCAAAAAATAAGAAGTGCTGCAAATAACCACGCATGCCTTATTGTATTCATGTCGACCAGTTTTAGTACACTGTAATTTAAGTTAATTGACGTTTTGAAAGATCAGATTTTCAGTTCAGACAAGGCGCAGCACAGTAGCGATTTATATCGGTACGAGCATGCAACGAAGTATAGACTGGAAAGATGGATTCAAAATGTTAAGAAATTTAGATGACAGTGTATTTAGTGATGCAAATTTTTAGGCTATGAATATAGTGAGTTTGCAGTCTAGGGCAAAATGAAAGAAGGCAATGCCACTAAAGAATTGATCTAGAGACTGAATTTGATGACGATCGCAGAATTTATTACAATCAATTTACATTGTTCATCATTCATCATTCATCATTCATCTTTCATGGTTCATCGTTCATCTTTCATTGGTCTTGTTGCTAGGGCGGTTACCTGTAAGTAAAGCATGCCCCAATGACCATTAACAATGAACGATGAACGATGGACAATGATTAATTCTGATCCTTGGTCATATACAAAATGGCATCGTATTTTGCTGCTTGTTCCAATTCATTACCTAGATTGTCATCAAATGAGAATCCAAGTAGAATAAACTCCCTCAATGGCTTATAAAACTTGAAGGTAAATCTTATGGGTTGACGTTCATATTTAACCATATAGGTAGCTACAGTCAGGGAGCCTCCCATCCATTTTTCGCTTATCTTTTCATTGGAGTAGTATTTTCCTAAGAGTGGAATAGCATTGAGTAGTTTGGTCTTTACGTTATCTGCTTGTGCTTTATTTTCTTTTTCAAAAATAGGATTGAGTGAAAAAATGAAGTCAATGGCTTTTTCAGGATTGGTTCTGTACATGTCAAAAAAGCGATCTATTTGTCTTTTGGGATTGGTTTGAGAATGGAGTGTTCCCATGCTCATCAAGAAAATCATTGGAATGACTAATAACAATTGTTTTTTCATAGTTAGATTATTTTACTCTAGTAATTTAGTAGTCGACTCATCACCTCACGCCGTGAGGTGATGAGTC
>JBCBCD010000813.1:0-3738 GCA_038530915.1 Bacteroidota bacterium | reverse complement strand
AGCATTTTGTATATAGTTGTCGGTAATGCGGTTGATAGCTGCTTTTACGACAACTATATACAAAATGCTTACAATTCTAATCTGTTCTTTAGGTACAGTGTTCTTGGCCATAAAGATTCACTACTGTACCAATCAGAGTCTATCCTAAAGTTTTATGACTCCAAAGGATACCAAAAGCGTCCTTGGCGTAGGGCTGCTGCTACGCGTTTCGCAGAGATCCGGCAAGGTAGGATCTTAGTAGGTAAAACCAAACAAAAACTAAAGTTGGAAGAACTGGGAAACATCTTTGTATTCTGGGCACACGAACCAATAGTAACTTTCGATAAGCCACTTTCGTTAAGAAGTGTAGATGCCTATGAGTACAAATTGTTGGGCATAAGGGAATTTGCAGGAACAGAGGTTTATGAAATCTCTTTCAATTCTAAAACGCTTAAGGAACAGTTCACAGGATTGCCTGCCCTGACTTTTTTCAAAGGAAAGTTATACATCAATAAGGCAGATTATGCAGTATTGCGTTATGAGTTGAAATATGAAATGGACTATTCATTTAAGAATAAGGCTACTAAAAAAAGGTGGGGCGGTAATATTAGAAGAGTCATTAATGCAGATATTACAGAGGTGTTTTCCAAACATAAAGACCATTATGTTTTGAACTATGTCAAATCTGATAAGTCATTAAAATTTCAGGAAATAAAAGAAGATGGTAGCACTAAAGACTCTTTCACTCAATCCATTGAAGAGTATCAGTTTTTTGATTTTGCTACAAAAAATATTAGTGTGCTCAATGACAACCTATTCAAGCTTGATAACAAAACAAAGTACGACCCGACTTTCTGGTCTCAATTCAATTTAATATCACAATGATTCAAGTTGAAGGACGACTTTGGCTCCCTGAATCTGGTTTTCCCTGTCTGTCAAATTCGTCATTTGAATACTGTTTGAACCATAAACTTGTGGTAAAAGTGCTAAGCGCCGTTCTGTCATATTTAAGCCTAAAGATTGGTGTTGGTTATTGTTAAAAGATTGATTCATAGGAAAACCTCGTCCATTATCAATGATACTAATCTGCACTTTGTTGTTTATTTCTTGAAAGTACAGCTTGAGGTGATAATTCTTCTGAGTTTCTGAAAATCCATGGATTATAGCGTTCTCGACTATAGGTTGTAACAATAGAGGAGGCAAATAAGTATCTAATTGATCCAGTTTTTCGTCTAGTATAAACTCATAATTGAGCAGTCCACCAAAACGCATTTGCTCCAATTCTAGATAGTTTTCTAACAGTTCAATCTCTTGCTCAATACTTATGCGCGACAAATTGGATACTTTTAAAACCATGCGTATTAAATTAGAAAATTTGGACAGGTAACGAGTACTATTTACAGAATCTCCATCCGCAATAAAGCCCTGTATCGCATTTAGACAATTGAAAACAAAATGGGGATTCATCTGTGATTGTAGTGCAAGTTGCCGTAAGTGATTGATTTCCTGTTCAGTTGTTAAGCTTTTTTGAAATGCTTCATTCCTCCTGTTCAGCCATTGGTAAATAAGGAAAGAAAGGGTCACTATACTTAAAACTAAAAACCACGGCTGCTGCCAAAAGGGAGCTTCTATTGTAAAAAACAAAAGAGCAGGCTGACTCCAAAAGCCAGCTCTATTCCGAGCTTGTACTTCAAATCGATAGTCCCCTGGGTTTAAAGCCAATAGGTTGACATTTGTACTAGTACCAAGTTGCCATTTCTGATCACTTTTCAATCGATATCGATAGGTAATTTGCCCATTTTGACGATAGTCTAAACTTTTAAATTGAATGCTCAGGTTATTGTTTTTGTAACTGAGTTGATTGAGTTTTAAACCTTTAACATTATTAACCAAAACCTCATCAATAATGGGTTGGAAAGTACTTGTGTCAATTCCTTTGTTTTTGGGTATACTGGAAAGTCCTCTTGTAGTAGCTACCCACACCCTATCCTTCAGTGCTACTATATCATTGACTTCATTAGAAGCTAGACCATGATAGATCGTAAAAGGCTCTAAATGAAATGTGGTATCATCCACTATTTGAATTTTATTCATACCTTCTAAAGTACCTACCCAAATGGTTTGCTCATCTTCGAGGTAAACAACTTCTATCTCATTTGCAATTAAACCATCTTTTTCTTTCAATTGGACTAGCCTGCCTTTCTTCCATAGAATGATCCCCTCTCCTTTAGTACCTAAGACCAGCGTACTATCAGGCATAATATGAATGGTTTCCACTCGGGTTTCAGCATTAGGGTATCCTAGTTCAATAAAATGTAGGTGTTCGTTTTTATATAGATACAATCCATCATTGCGTCCCACCCAAATATTTCCATTGTAATCTTCTTGTACATCCGTCGTCCATCCAGTAGAATTCGGCATTTTCGACATTCGGTATCGCTTACTTTGATCAAGTTGTTCTATCTTAGAAAACCCTTTGAATCCACTATTGCAGGCATAAATAATTCCATTGATAGGACTACTTTTTAGCTTTCTGGCGGTAAAAGAAGTTTGATCTGATCTATCAAATTCCACTTGATGTTTATTTATAGAAAATTCAATCCGATTTTTCCTTTTTTGAGTAATGCCACTATACCATATAAACTGATCTGTAGAATTAAAAAGGAGATCATAAATTTCCTTTTCAATATGGCGACTTAAAATAGGAATATGTCCTTCTTTCAAGTCATACACAGCACCATTCAGCAACCCAATTTTTAGACTACTTGTATCTGTCCGAGTTAAGGCCTTTACATTATTTTCTAGAAGCCCATGTTCCTTTTGATATACCTTCACGTCAGGCTGCGCAATGTAAAAAACCCCATCATCTAATGTAGTCACCCACCAAGCTCCAGCCTTGTCTTCCCAAATCTCAGATACAGAGTAGTTTTTTAGAAATTGAAACCCCCGATTAGCTTTTAAATCATCTATTGATGGATAAAAGTAAGCCCCGTTTTGGACAGCAAATCCAAGTAGTACACCTTCTTGGGTAGTAGTATATGTTGCACTCAAGTAACCGGGACTGGGAAGTGAAGTATTGATGTTTCGATCATTGAATAATAAAAGGTTGTCTCCAGTGTCAAAAATCTGGTAGTGTTCATTGAGTCCCAGACCATTCACAATACGTGTTTTACGCTGTAATAATTTTTTTCTGTAACATTTAGCAGTGTCTCCCTGTTTCAATAAATTCAACTCGATTCTCTCATTATCAATTAAAGTGTTTCCTGGAATAATTGTGTAGCTATAAAGGGTATATCCCTCTACCTGAAAAAGAATAGTTCCATTAGGATTGGAATCCTGGATCAATTCATATTGTCCCTTTTTATCAATCTTTATGATTCCCAATCCTAAGTATGCACCATAAAAAGTATCATCAGCATCAATATAGAAGTCTTCCAGCCGCACAAGATCAGACTTATATTGTAGAGCAAGCTGGTTATATGGAAATGGATAAATACTATCATTTTCCAAAATATATACCTTACTTCCAAGTGTAGACATCCAAATACGACCTCTTGAATCCTCTTTGATGTGAAAAACAACCTGATCTCTTAATCCTTGCTTACTATTAAAATTTTTGAACTCGTACCCATCAAAACGCGACAAGCCGTTATCTGTAGAAAACCACATGTAACCTTGTTGATCTTGTAATAAATCGTAGGCCTCAGAACTGGGTAGGCCATCATCTGTGGTATAATGTCTATAAATGAAATCCTGTGA
>JBCBCD010000812.1:0-3740 GCA_038530915.1 Bacteroidota bacterium | reverse complement strand
CCAGTGGCTTTAAACTTTTTACCGGTCCATCCACCATATTTATCATATTCGGCGGAAAACATATTGGCACCAAAGCCTGGGATTGAACTGGCAGCCATTCCCGCCATTGCACTTGTCTTTACAAATTTTCGCCGATTCATTTTACTTCTTTTATTGATTAATCTTATTCCACTAATCGGACTTGGTTTAGAAGTCACCTAAATTAATACTCAAGAATAAGAGCTGTATGGCACTCAAATTTGGGAACAACCAAGCTCACTTTACCATCCCTTTTTTTCATTTTAAGTTTTTGATTTCCTGGCACCAGATAGGCGTTTTTGATATTCTCATCCACATTTACAACCACTTCGGTATCGTAAATAGGAATTAAATCTTCAATGACCTGAGTTATTCCACGTTGAATGGGTGAACCATAGAGTAAATGAAGTGCATAACGGTTCTTTTCCGGAAAATGTAATAAGTTGATACGTCCAGAACTTGGAAGGTCGACACTAACCATTGGTGACGTCAATAACTGATCCAATGCATTTTTGAATAGCTCACGATGGATTTGCGCACCATATTCTTTGTACATCATATCAAGTTCGTGTGCGATAACGACAATGTTTCCTTTGCGCCAGATAGCGGGATGTGCCGCATTCTCTGTTCTGTTAGGTGTGTTTTTGTGTGAGCTGTAATGTGCTTTGGTTCTGCTGAAATAAGGCTCTCGGATGTTTGCTAATACTTCGGTACCTTTTTCCAACTCTACCCGGTATGCAGGTTTGTAGTTTAAAAAAGGAGTGGTTACCACATTCTTGCTTAGTTTGTCTGCTACAAGGGTGTAGTCAACATCGTAGTTTGCCTTGCCCAGGTATTTTGCGCCAACATCCAATACAAAGTCGTTCTTTTCTTTGTTGAGCGCACCGTCTCCAATGAAGATTAATTTACCCCCGTTTTTTACAAACTCGTCAAAACGCTTTGCATCCTCATTGCTAATGCAGGGAATGCTTGGCACAACAATCACTTCAAACTTAGACCAATCATCCAGGTTGTTAACTACATTAAAATTGGTCTGAGTAGACAATAGTAAAAGACTTGCAGCCTGTTCACGCTTATTATCAAAAGCCATCCACAAACCAACACGTGCCTCGTGTTTGCCTCCAGGGCCATACTTCTCAATTTTTTCGGTGTAATCAAAAGCGACTTTAAGGTTGTTGTAGGTTTCCTCATCAAATTTACCATTCGGGTGTAGCTGATCGCCAAAATTAACATTCGAGCCAAAAGCAATCATTGCAGCAGCTTCGTATTTCAAGGCATTAGGATATTTAAAGCCACCAAATTCACCCCAGGCTGTATGGAATTTGCCGCTCATACCAGTAACCGGTTTATTTTCGTTACAGAAATACTTAGCACGCATGGCAAATACATCATAACCGTGCCAAGTGGTAGGAAGATCTTCCAAGTCAAATGAAGTATTGTAATCGTACAAGCTGTATTTAAAGGCATTCGGGTGCCTTAGGTTGGTTGTCCAGTTGTAGAAAATAGATGCTTCTGGACGGTATTTCTTAATTACATCATTACAAGACTTTAAGAATAGCTCGATCTTGTCAATATGATGTTTCTCAACTGCTGCCTGATCGTTAATATCAACACCAGTTGCTTTCATTGCTGCTATGCTCTTCTCGTCATAGTTGATCTGGCTGATAGGGATAATGTCGTACCAAAAACCATCCACTTCGTAATTTTTACAAAGTTCCTCGGTTTGTGCTATAATCATTTTTAGGTAATCCCCTTCTGGCATCATTAGGTTCCAGGTAGTCTGTGGGTACGGATCATTGTCTTTAAGTTTGGCTGTTCTTTTATGTGAAGTCACCTCACCTTTTCTATTTTTAATGACACACTCAGGAAATTTCTTTTCGTCGAGTACTGACCAGCCGACAGCGAAATAGAAAGGGCATTTTACCCCTATTTCATGGCTAGCCTCTATTTGGGCTTTGAGCAAATCGAACTCAAGGTTTGGATGCTGGGTGCCCACTTTTGTAGGATAGTAAGAATATCCATGGTGTCCTTTCGCAAAAATGTTGATAGAATTAACATTTGCACGTTTTAGTGTTTTCTGCCATTCTTTCTTGTTAAATTCTTTTCCTATGCCTTCAAGATGTCCTGATGTATGAAAATCGAGGTGAACCTGTCTGGTTGAAAGATCTTCAAGGGATACAGAAGGATTTTGTGCTTTAATAGGACTATTAAATTGGATAGATAGTATTAATGCAATCAAAATCAGTCTAATACAATTTTCCAGCTTCTTCATAACTCTTAACCTTTAAATGATTTATTATTTAGCCCCTCCGAGAATCTTGAATACGTAAGCCGAATTAAGCGGATTGGCCGAGTCGGTATCGTCCCTCATTGGCAGTCTGAGTTTTACACCTTTACCTTCCCGATGACCATCATTGTTCCAACGAATTTCCTGCTTTGTCTGTAGCCAGATAACTTTTGTGTCAGGTTTGAAGTCGATTAAATCAGAATCTAAGAAAAGATACATTCCCGGGTGAGTTAGAACATGTACATATAAATCGTCACCCTTTGTTGTATATCTGAGGTTGTCACGACCATAGGTTTTCCAAGGACGAGTGCCAAAAATCGCTTCGCCATTTACTTCAAGCCATTTTCCCATACCTCTCAAACGTTCTTCCTGATACTTACTAATTGTACCATCTGCTTTTGGTCCGATATTGAGTAAAAAGAATCCATTTTTACTGGTTACATCAATCAACAGTTCGATCAGCTCATCAACGGATGGATAATTTCCTTTTTCTTCCTCTACCAGATTAATTCCGTACGAAGTTCCCATTCCTCGAGAACAGATCCAATCGTAATTAGGGATATCAGATTTTACCATGTAATCCTGCTCAGCAATACCAAAGCTTTTTGGGAAGTTTGGCCCGCGACCTTTGTTATTAATTGCAACTTCTTTACCCCAATCAATGGCATTGTTCAAATACTCGGTAACCATTATTCTAAGTGTATCCTGGAACATGGCTGTGCGAGGATCTTTAGGGTGCCATTTGATTAAATTCATCCCATCGAACCACATCATATCTGGTTGATATTTTTCACAGATTTCATCCCAACGAGCTTTATAATCTGACAAAAAAGCTGGGTTTAACTCAAAGGGGCCATAAAATTCTTCCAGTTCAGGATTGCGTTTAATTTCAGCTTGTACGCCTGGTAGTGGTTTACCCTCCATCCAATTATTTCCATGATCCAGATAGTAAGCGAAATGCCTTTCACGGTGGTACGATGCTGCAAATTTCATCCCTTGCTTCCGAACGGCAACAGCCAGTTCTCCAATGATATCGCGTTTGGGGCCCATGTCTTTTGCATCCCATTTGGTCAGGTCGCTATCCCACATTGCAAACCCATCGTGGTGTTCTCCAACGGGAACAACTATTTTAGCACCTGCACTTTTGAACAATGAGGCCCATTCGTCAGCATTAAAATCTTTGGCGGTGAAATCTTTTATAAAATCAGCGTATCCGAATTCCCCTTGCGGACCATATTTTTTAGCATGATATTGGAAGGTATCGTGTTCTTTGCGATACATTTCTCGAGGGTACCATTCTGCATAAAAGCCAACACCATTATAGGCAGGAACAGCATACACCCCCCAGTGAATAAAGATGCCAAACTTAGCATCTTTAAACCATTCGGGTGTTTGATGTTGTAGTAAAGACTACTCAGCACGATGGGAGTCTTTA
>JBCBCD010000811.1:0-3747 GCA_038530915.1 Bacteroidota bacterium | reverse complement strand
ATTAATAAAATCTGGTTGATAGAAGAATGTCAAGCCATCATGAACGAATATGAAACAACACATTAACAGCTTTGTGAGCTGGGGTCTAATAGTAGGATTAATCCTGCTGACTTGCTCTTGTCAAATGCATGCTCAAGAAGAAAAAACCAAGGAAGAAAGAAGTCTTAGAGCAGTTTGGGTTACTACAGTTTATCAACTTGATTTTCCTAGAATAACTTCTCGAGATCCGATTGCAATAAAACTACAGTGGGATGAGCTTTTGAAAGAAATCAAAAAGAAAGGCTTTAATGCTATTTTTTTTCAGGTAAGACCTTCAGGAGATGCCTTTTACACTTCTGCATTTGCGCCCTGGTCCAGGTTCTTGACTGGTGAAGAAGGCTCAGCTCCCTTTGACAACTTTGATCCATTAAAATATTTTATTGAATCGGCTCACGATCAGAATGTTGAATTGCATGCTTGGCTAAATCCTTTCCGAGCAGCTATTAACAATGATTCTACAACTGTTCACGATCAAAGCCACATTTTGATTCAAAAACCAGAATGGTGTTATCAGTATGGGAAAAGGGCCTATTTGGATCCTGGCTTACCTGAAGTCAGAAGGTTCTTACTACAGTCTATTAATGAGTTGGTTGAAAATTATGAATTAGATGGAATCCATTTTGATGATTATTTCTATCCATATCCCATTCCGGGAGTATCTATTCCTGACACCTTGTCTTACAGTCGTCTTGGAGGTTCTTTCTTCGATAAAAGTGATTGGCGAAGAAACAACATCAATGAATTTATCGATGCTACTCATCAATTGATTAAACAAAAGAAACCTTATCTAAGGTTTGGAGTTAGTCCTTTTGGGGTTTGGCGAAATGAATATGAAGATCAAAGAGGTTCCAAAACAAAAGCGATTATTAGCTCCTATGATGATTTATACACCGACGTATTGGAATGGATAGATAAAAAGTGGATTGATTACGTAGCACCACAGCTCTATTGGGAAATTGGAAATGAAAATGCTGATTATGAGATCTTATTAAATTGGTGGAATGAATATGCAAAAGACCGACAATTACTTATTGGTCATGCACTATATAAGGTGGATACTGCTGCCGGGAATGCTTGGGCCCTTCCCAATGAGATACCGTTACAATTGAAAATGTCTAAGGACGCATCTCAAGTAGTAGGCAATGCTTTTTTTCGTGCCAACTATTTATTAAAGGGCATATTGGGCATAGGTGACACCATTGCAAATCTTCAAAAGAACTTAATTTTACCTCCTGTAATAGAAACCCAACTAGCGCTAGATATTCAAAATGTTAATTTTAGAAAACCTCGCTGGACTAAAATGGGTGTAGAATTGTGTTGGCGAATGCCGGAAACAGGAGCATTGCCCTATTATTATGCCATCTATCGTTTTGAAGGACCTAATGCTGAAAAGGATCTGAAAAAGGGTGAAGTTATACATCTAAGCAATTGGAATGCCCATGAAAAGGCTTTTTGTTTCTATGATAAAACCATAAAACAAAACCAATATTATACTTATCAGGTGATTGGTCTGGACAGATATCATCGATTAGGCCAACGTAGCAATGAATGGAGTATCCTTAAAACAGAGGGGAAGTTCACCGTAGACAGTGAGTTGTAATAATGGTATTGGGTTCTTGGTTTTAGTAGAAGAATTCGGCTGGACAAAAACTTAAAACCAAGAACCAAAAACTAATTCACTGTCTATCTATGTGATTGATTTGTTCTTCTGTAAAAATAGGCATGCGTTTATATCTTAAAAACAATTGGGCTGTTGCTAATACATCCTTTTCACAGTAAAAAGCAATTCTATCCAGGTCTTTTTCTTGCCAATAAACTCTGCCTACTTCACTACCATCAATATCATCCTTTGGAGAGGGAAAATCCAAAATGGCAGCTAATGTTTTTAAGGAGGTGTAATTCTTATAATCACCAAACTTCCATAACTCCATAGTATCAATCAGGTATTTTACTTCCCATGGCTTTTTTCCGGCAATTTGAAGCATTGCAGGCATAGGGAGTTGGTTGATCACCATGCGTCTACATATATAAGGTATATCAAACTCCTTAATGTTATGGCCGCAAATGAAATTTTTATCTGTGTTGTTGTAATGTTGGAAAAGCATTTGAGAAAACTCAAAAAGCAGTTGTTTCTCATTTTCATTGGCAAAGGATTTCAAGAAGATCTTTAAATTCTTGTCAGCATCTCTTCTGACAACTCCTACTGAAATACAAACAATTTTACCAAATTCAGCATAAATACCTGCTCTATCAGTATAGCTTTCTTCTAACTCTTCTTCTGTTAACTCATCCTCTTTACGTAGGATACGCTGTGCTTTTTTTGCCCACAATGGTTGAAGTGATTCACTGATAAGGTCAAAGGAAGATTGCCCGGAAACAGTTTCAATATCTATAAAAAGTACTTTGCCAATTTCGACTTGATCAATCATTTTAAACTTGTTGAAAATTATTTACTAAGCAGGAACAGAATAAATGAAGTTGTTTAAAAATGTATGTTTATAGCTGAAGGTAAAGGCTTGTGTACCAAGACGAAGTTATTTTTTCTTTTCATAGTCATAACTATGGGAATAAAAAAAACTGAAGTATTTGATGCACAATGTTTTGGCTGCAAGCATAAAACTACATTCTTAAGCAACTTCAATATAGGTATTCATTCTGTAACGAAAAGGATCTTTATACTTCTGTTGAGAGAAGGGAGTCGATAATTTGATTTAGATGTTTAGAAACATTAAACAACTTCTATATCCATCTAAACACTTAAACCCAATTTAAACGTAAATTTGTTCCATTAAGCCGTTGAAAAAAGAAAGTAAATTTTTTTAAAAAAAAGTGTTACCCTAAATTTTTTGCTTCGTCTAATAGGATGTTAAATGAAAAATGGTGGCATTTATCAATTATTTAATTGTTGGGAAGTTCTAATTTTGTGTTAGAAATTGCAATTTTGAAAAAAAGAGAGGCGTTGAAACTTCAAAATAATTTTTAACAGAAATAGAACTAATACACTTGATTCTGAACACTTTCAATTTAAGGCCAGCCTTTTGATTTTTTTAATTACAAGGTTCCTCAGGAAAGTTTTTAGAGAAAAATCATTTAATAAATCAAACATCAAACTTATGTCAACTACTAATCCAAGCACTAATCCTGTTGGAAGCTCTTCAAGTTCAAACAACTCTGATAGACAAAGAGTCATTGCCATTTCAGCGGTGATTATTGTATTGTTATTGGGTCTTAGTGTTTTCTTATTAATCTCAAACAACAGACTAAAGAAACAAACTACTTTAACTGCATCTCAATTAGATGAATCAGAGCAATTAAAGGCGGAACTGGAAGAAGAGTACTACCAGGCACTTTCTGAACTGGAAGAAATGAGAGGTTCAAATGAAGATTTGAATCGTATGATCGATGAGCAAAAAGAAGAACTAGCTCAACAGAAATCTAAAATTGATGGATTGTTGCGCAACAAGCGTGATTTAGGTCGTGCTCGTGAAGAATTGAAAAAATTAACTGCACAAGTAGATCAGTATGTAGCAGAAATAAATCAGTTAAGAGCTGAAAATCAACAGTTAACTGCTACAAATGATTCTTTATTTACAGAAAAAGAACAATTGCAAACACAATTGACTTCTACAATAGAAGAAAGTCAGGCTACTCAAGCTGAGTTGGTTTCTCAAAATGAACAATTGAATGAAGAGAGAACTCAATTAGCAG
>JBCBCD010000810.1:0-3757 GCA_038530915.1 Bacteroidota bacterium | reverse complement strand
AATTTGTGTGTTGTTGGAAATATTCATGACGGAGCTTCTTACTTTTTGAAAAAGCTGAGTGATGGTCAGCCCTTTTTCCCCTATAAGCCTAATTAATTCTCCGGTATACAATCCGTTTTGTCCATTACCATCATGGGCGGTTTGTCCGGGAGAAGTGGCGTAGCCAATGAGCGAACCCTTAGGAGCATTCATAGTAGCAAGGCCTTTTCCAACCAGACCTCTTCCCCAGCTTCTTTCAAAGGGATTGTTTCTACAAGCATCTAAAATCATGATGTTGACATTGGCATTGCATTTTTCCATATGCCTTAATACTCGATCTGCTCTTAGACAATCATATTCAACAAATCGCTCTTCTAACAAATTAGCCTCGACTGGTATTAGGTAGTTGAGCCCTTCCACTTGTACGCCATGGCCGGCAAAGTAAAACAGGCCTACATCAAAATTTCTCAATTCAATGCCAAAATCATCAACTGCCATTTTAAGTTCTTTGAGTCTTGGGTTTTTTCTCATAGATACAGTAAACCCTAAACTTTCTAAATTTTCTTTTATGCCATAAGCATCATTGATAGGATTTATAAGCTTGCCAGCATGTTCGTATTCGTTACAGCCTATCACTAAGGCCAGCTTTCTTCTGTTGTCTTGTGTTATTGGATTGTTTATAGGTGCAGGCTCTCTTCTGTTTATAACTACTGTTTGATCATCAATTTCCAATTCATTGACCAATTCCAGAATGGCACTTACTATTCTATTTCTTCTTACTGCCGCATCACTGGAAGTGATTACTCCAATTCTTGTTTGACGAGATAGGTCGTTGTACTGACTGGTTAATAGGATAGCTGTATCATAATCATCTTTTCCTTCCAGGGTAGTTGTCAAAGCTTCCAGTGCTTTCGCTATTTTTCCATTCAACAGATGATTTGTAATTTCTTCCTTAGGGTTCTGTCTACTCATTTTTTAGAATTTAGTTTGTTATTGCTTTGAGTATAAAATCTTGAGTTTAATATAAGAAGTTGTTTTACCTCTTCTAAGTAAGAGAGGTCTTCTATTGGAAGACCTCCCTACAAAATAGAAAGTTTTTTTAAGTCCGCTCCTGGACAGAGCTCATTTATCTTTTACTTTTACCCTCATCAACGCTTTAGTGGTTAGAGATTAACCCATAGACCCCCACCCCGCAGAAATTACATTTTTATAATCCCTAAAATCACATTTTTACATTCCTTAAAATCCTTAAAGTTGGTTTTTGAAAATGCTGGCATTTGATATAATTCCAGGGCATTGCCTTTCCACTTGTGCGGTAATACATCGAATGTCTTGCTTTCTTCATTTAGTTTTAAAGGAACGAGTTGTGTTTTATCTTCAGATATTACTTTGTCATTCTCAAAATGAATTATTAATGGATTGGTTTCACTGATTTCTTTTGTGTCTTTGAAATCAAAAAAGCTAAGAACACTTAAGCCAGAAGAAGATAAATAACCATCGGTAAGTTCAAATGGCACTACTTCCTTACCGGAATCATGCAGATGCAAATGGATTTTATTTTCTTCTTCAAAAGCATCTTCAATGGTAAATAGGGTTACTTTAGGAGTATTTCCTTCAGCAGCAAGCTGAAGACCGAATTGCTTAAATAAACTGCTTTCTTCTGTATGAGAATTAAGTGGGCGCTTTATCTTCAAATTAATCAATTTCGTAAACCAGGCATCTTTGGGTGCATACGACTTAAAACTAATGCTTCTAAAACTTTTTAAGTATTCTTCCCAATCTAAGCCTTCTTGATTAAATAGATTGAAATCAAGTGGCCTATTACTCACGATGATTTTTAAATAATCTGTGATAGTTGTAATCCCTTTTGTTAGGTATTTGTCATGCACTTCTAATTTAAAAGTTTTTGTGTAGCTGTATTCCATAGGAATTTCTAACCAAAGTTCTTCGTCGCGCTGAATAGCTCTACCTGCTAACAATTCATGTATTTCATAACGGGCACCTAGAAACACGGCAGCAAACCATAATTCTCTTGAACTATTGTTTTTTAGCCTACACCTAAAAGCAGGATTGTGCCATTTTTCTCCTTGGTATGAATAACTTAATTCAACCTCATTCACTACCTCTACTTTTTTTGCTGCTGCACCATCCTCATAATTACCTGCTTCTGTTAATCTAAATAATTCAGCCTCAAAAGGGGCTACAGCAGTTTCATTTGTACTTCCTAAAGTTAATATGCTTTCCCAGCTGGCAATTTTTTCAATATTTGAAATGATGTTTTTAGCAAAAACTTTGGTCTCCTCTACGTTTTCATTGAATAAGAACCTCCTTTCCCCTTTTTGAGCCAACCCAATTTTTCCATTGCCCTGAAGCATTACATATTTGGCGTCCTTTTTATTATTCGTCCATTCAAATTTTTGAGATGGTTCCTCAAGAAGAATTTGCTTTAAATCTTGTACTATCCCTTCATCTACATTATCATCAAGACCAATGGCTAGTTTTTTAGTTGCTAGAAATTGGGGTTCTAAGCTGTAGGTTTTCTTTTTATCCAACTCAAAAGATGGTTCTACTTTAGATTCAAAAAGACCGAGTTCATCAAGTTCAATTTCCTGTCCTGTTTCGGTAAGCCTAAAACTGGTTTTGCGCCCCTCATTTTCTATACCTATGCCATGGATCTTTCCTACATTGACGAGCCAAGAGCGATTGATTTGATAGTATAGGTAATACTGTTTGCTATATTCTCCGATACCGCCCAGGAATAAGGTTTTGGGATGGGTATCCACAAAATCGACTAAGGGTTTTTGTTTTGGAAAATACTGCCCAATTTTTATACCTGCCAAGTGAATCAAATCTGTGTAGGTAATATTTCTTCCTTTTTGCTCCAGTATTTCCAATAAGGAATAAGTAAAGACCCCTCTTCGTTCATTCCCTAAATAGGTTTCTTTTGCAGGTTCATTGGTTTTACTAGCTGACAATGCGATGTGTTTTCCAACCGGAGCCTTAGTCAACCTTCTTTCTGATAAATCGAAGGATTCAAAGCCTAAAAAGTCTTCTAATTTAACAGGTGATAAGTTGGGTTTGTACATACGGGTTTTCACCTGATTTTCCTTAAAAAGTCTGGTATTGAATCCTGAAAAGCAGCAGTCCATAATAGAGACGAAGTGTACATTTTCTTTATCTTTCATTGCTTTCCAAATCAGATAGGAAATCTCTTTATTGAGTAAATCCTTTCCCCCTTCTTTTCTACTATCATGACAAACAACCGATCGGAGCATTTTTGAAGGTTCTTGATGCCAGAATTCTTCCGGGGCCTTCACTCTGGAGCCATGACCCGAATAATACAACACACAATAATCACCTTCTTCAGCCTCTTCAAATAAAGAAAACCCTTTGATGATGTTTTCCCGTGTCGCTTCTTTGTCGATCAACTCCTTAGCAACAAGTTGTATTTTTTCATTGTCATAATTCTTTTGCAGGAATTTTTTGACTGCTTGCACGTCATTTACACAACCTTCAAGCTGATAGATGGGATCATGATATTCGTTGATACCAATTAATAAGGCAAGTAACTTAGGCATATTTTAATGGTTTTTAGTTTTTTTGTTTTGTATTGAAAGCTCCAAAATTTCTAAATCTAAAGAGGTACTAGTCCTTCTGAACGATTAGCTTTCAACTATTTCAGCGGTAAAATAAACTTTCCTTTCACATTTTTTTCATCATTTTTTAGTAGAAAATACATTTAAAAATAAGGATTTCTTTATGGTCCATTGAGGGTAAT
>JBCBCD010000809.1:0-3767 GCA_038530915.1 Bacteroidota bacterium | reverse complement strand
AATAGTGATCACAGCCGAAAAGAAAGCTGCAATTGATAAGATCTTTAGCAGCTTTGAAGTACCTGGATCAGCAGGTGGAAGCATTGGCATCATCCACAATGGTGTGTTTATCTACAAAAATGATTATGGTTTTGCTAACCTGGATCAAAGTATCCCCAATACGGATTCTACTAAGTTTTACATTGGCTCCATGTCCAAGCAATTTACTGCAGCCGCCTTGTTATTTCTAGAAGAAGAGGGAAAAGTAGATCTAAATGATGAAGTGAAAAAATACCTGCCCTCTTTTCCAACTTATCCCTGGCCAGTTACCTTGAGGCATTTACTCTACCATATGAGTGGATTGAAAGATTCTAATACACTACAATTGTTTCAAGGTGTAGAAACCAATTTTGAAGAAGTTTTCACCAATAAGGATTTATACCAACTTCAAATTCGACAGAAAGACCTTGAATTCGAGCCCGGTACTCGTCACAGCTATAGCAATGGTGGATACATCATCTTGGCTATGATTATAGAAGAAGTAAGTGGTCAAACTTTACCAAAATATTTAGAGGAAAAAATATTTACGCCTTTATCAATGGAGCATACACTCATGTCGGATGACCACAATGCCATTTTAAAAAATCGTGCCATTAGTTACTGGTATTTGGGAAATCAAAAGTGGGAACGCAGAATCAAGTTGTTTGATGCCTATGGAGATGGAGGAATACTGACAACCGTAAATGATCTCCTCAAATGGGATGCTGCTTTTTATGAAGACAAACTGGGTATCAAAAATTTTGCGCAGAAGATGTATACTTTAGGCTATTACAATAATGGGAAAAAAAGAACTTACGCCCGTGCGTTGAACATTTGGGAATATCAAGGTCACCGAATCATACAACACAATGGTGGTATGTTGGCTTATCGGGCTGATCTTGCGCGTTTCCCGGAATTTAACCTGTCTATCATTGCTCTCGGCAATGACAGTCGCTTTAATAGTACCTGGTTCATTCTACAGATAGCTGATCTTCTTTTGCCAGCTAATTCAAAAGAAACTCAACCTACAAAAGCATGGTCTTCTATTGATTCGCAAAAGGCAAAAAAGCTATGCGGCTATTACTTTTTCGATCGTATCAATATGTGGAATAGGATTTCATTTTCTAATGACACGCTCTTTTTTGATACGGGTGGTAATCAAGTCCCATTGAGACCAAGTGAAGAAGAAAATGTTTATTTCCTCGATACCAGCAATGAAAAGCTTACTTTTATAGGGGATTCCATATTACTAAAAGAAGGAGAAAAGCTGAGTTGGAAAGGGAAAAAATTTGACTATTCTCAGCCGAGTTCAATACAAGAGCTGCAAAAGTATATTGGGCAATATTACTCTGACGAACTGAAAACTTATTATCACTTCTACCAGGAAGGAGAACGCTTGATGCTACAAATCAATCAACAAAAACCTAAAATAATTTATCCCGATCCAACAGATGCAAGAATCAACTGGAACAGCAAAAGTATGGTATGGATTGGGTTTGGAATGATCCGCTTTAAAATGAAAGGAAATGAAATTAGCGGTTTTAAAATAGGAAACAACAGGGTTAGTGGAGTAGAATTTATGCTTTTAAAGTAATAAGATCGTCCCCGGCGACATACTCACCGGGAACAAGCTGTATTATTTTAAGTTAACTCTACCAAACCTTTGTCCATTGTCATAACGTACAATGAAAGCTCCGGGAAAGCCATTATTCTTTACTAAATCTAAAGCTGTTTTAGCCTCAATTTCAGAAAAATATCTTGCTAAAAGAACACGAGTAAGGCTCTTCTGCATCACAAATTCAGTCTCTATAGTTCCCCCCAAATCTTTAACAGAAGTGAAAATTGGGTTCTCAGCATTGTAAGTACGCAATGCAACCATTTGCACTTTAAAGTAAGTACCATCAAACCTAGCTGCATTTGTTACGTATTCAAAACGATCAGAAGGGGCCATACCTCTCGCAGTATACTCTACCGGCTCTTCATTAACAGGCGGTGCTACTTCAGGAATAGTCTCCGTATCTTTTGGAGTTTCCTCAATCGGTTGTTCTGGCTCTATTGGCTCCTGAATTAAAGGGGCCAGATAAACAGGCTGGCCATAGATTGATAATTCCGGATTAGTGGTTGCCAAATTGTAGGAAGTAGGATCATATCCATCGCTACTAACTTCTACTCTAAAACGCTTATCAGGAATAAGATCAAATTGATAAGTACCATCATCAAAAGAACGATTGTATAGTAACGTTTCAGAATTATCCTCGGCTACCTGGAACAATGACACATTGATGTTCTGAACCGGATCATTGGTATTGCCATCAAAAACAGTTCCTGAAAGAGTCAACAGCTTAGGTGCAGTTTCCACAAAGAAAATATCGTCATCAGTAGTTCTCAACTTATCATTTGAATAAACCCTATTTGAAGCGAGAAATACACCTTTACCATCTGTATCCTTGTAATAATAATAATCATCCGCACTTGAATTATACGGGATACCTATGTTTTCAGGTTGAGCCCAACTACTACCAAAACCTCTTGAACGTTGTATATCAAAACCTCCTAAAGACAAGTGGCCGTTACTGGAAAAATAAAGGGCTTGCTCCCCACTATCAAAAAATGGTGCCAGTTCATCTCCGTTAGTGTTTACAGATGGGCCGAGATTAACAGGATCAGAGAAATTGTTATTGGTTCCGGTCATATTTCTTGAAGTCAACCATATATCAAGTCCTCCTCTACCACCGGCACGATTAGAAGCGAAGTACAATATCTCTTCTGTTCCCTGTTGTACTACAAAAGGATGAGTATTGGTAACATTGTCTGCATTAATGTTTGATGGAAGACGCTCAGGTTTGGTCCACGCATTACCCACTCTACGAATCACATAAACTTCACAACGAGAGGTCAAATTATTGAAAGGGAAATCAGAGTTGCAAATGGTAAAGTAAAAACGAAGGCCATCAGGGCTCAAAGTACCATGGCAAAAATCTTCATTCTGGATAATAGGAAAACTTTCAGGAATAGTTCCTTTTGACCAGTCTCCATCTGTACCCTGAGAACGATAAATTCTTGCTCTTCCACCCATGGTTGAAGAATAATAAAGCACCCCATTCGTAAACGAAATCGGACCAAACTCATTCTCTCCTGTATTAACTGTACTGCTCAAGTGCTTGAGTTCTACATCAGCAGGAGGGCTAGCCATTTGTCTTAGTGCTAAATCACAGCCTTCTATTTCTCTATTCACGATATCCTCCAGAATGGCTTGTCCTTTACCAGTATATGTTTTTTGAAATTGCTCAAATGCGTCTTTGGCCTTTTCATATTGTCCATCTCTTTTTAAGCTTCTCGCATACTTTAAACCCACCAATGGATAATCTTTTCCCATATCTTTCACAACAGAGTAGCTCTTGATGGCATTCCTATAGTCTCTGAGTTGATAGTAAGCTTCACCAGCCTGATAAATCAATTCTTTCTTTTTGCTTTTTTTCTCGTAAGCCTTTTCGAAATTGGCAGCAGCCCCGGCATAGTCACCTGCAGCAAGTTGCTCTTCGGCTAGTTTTTGGTGTTTTTTCCAGCTCATTTTTTTCTGGGCTGAAAGGGAGGTAAGTAAACACAATCCCATTAGCAATAAGACAATTTTCTTCATCATAGATTGAAATATTTGTTTGGCTTGTTTTAATAGCATCTACAAAAGAGACTACCCCAACAAAGCATTAAGCATATCAGTATCAAAAATTTAAAGCAATTTTATAAAACTT
>JBCBCD010000808.1:0-3775 GCA_038530915.1 Bacteroidota bacterium | reverse complement strand
ATATGAGGCAAACAGGCTTCGATGATTTGGTGAGCCATGATCTGATGCCTGGTAAGTTTGCTTTCAATTAAAGTAATGGCTTGCCCTAAGATGACTCTGTTGCCTTTTAAAATGCCGCTTATATAATCATCTATGGAAAGTGGTGTTTTCTTTCGTCGCCTATTTTTTGTATTGATGGTTTTCGGAGCCTTATCAACACCTTCTTTTATGCTTAAAGCACTGTCTTTTGACAATTCCATCTGGGATAAAATATTTTTAACGTGAATTTAAGTCACTTTTTTTATGTTAAGGAAATCAAAACGGCAATTTAAGCAACTGAAAATCAATGTTATAATTAATCAAACTGCAATTGTTCGCCCTATTTACCTTAAATAAAAGTCAAGCTTAGTTTACTGGACTTTTGAAGGCTTGTAGGACTCTGTTTTGCAATATATATTGCAATTGTAAATCAATCGGTGAACAATCTACATAATTAGTTTTCAGCTCAAATCTGCCGGAGCTCACAGCATTTTATCAATTAATGATGACACAGTTTCCCAATGTGGCCGTGACTCCGGTGGATTTAGAGTTTTTTTTGCAAATAGCTTGCTAATGCCAAAGGCATTAGCAAGCTATTTTCCTTTAAAGGTAGGCTTTCTTTTTTCCAAAAAGGCATTTATTCCTTCCTGATAATCGTCAGTATTAGCTGAAGCAACTTGTAGCTTTTCTTCTAACGCTAACTGCTCTGTCAAATTATTATACAAGCTTTGATTTAACGCATCTTTTATGTGAGCCAATGCTTGTGTAGGCATTTTGGCCAAAGTAGCAGCTAATTTCCAGGAAGCTTCTTCAAATTGATCGTCAGGAAAAGATTTATAAATCATCCCCATATGTGCTGCATCAGTAGCTGTTACCTTTTCTCCCAACATCATAAATGCCGCGGCTCTCTGCCAACCTATTAATCGTGGAAGAGTGAATGTCCCACCACTATCAGGAATCAACCCAATCTTACTAAATGCCTGGATGAAGCTTGCTGAATCTTTAGCTACTGTAATGTCACATGCTAATGCAAGATTCGCACCTGCTCCCGCAGCTACACCATTAATTGCTCCTACAACCGGTAATTTAATGCTTCTAAGGCGCTCAATGATGGGATTATAATGCTCTGATAGAATGGTTTCAAAACTAGGAGAATCATCTCCCATTAATTCATTTAAATCCTGTCCTGCACAAAAAGCTTTACCTATTGCTGTAAGGTAAATGGCTCTTATCTCTTTATCTTCACTACATTGATCCAATACATCCTGAAGACTCAGTGCCATTTCACGATTAAAGCTATTGAAAACCTTCGGTCTGTTCAGGCTAATTTTGGCTACCTGATCTTTCTTTTCAAATAAGATGCTACTCATATTGATATTTTTGGTTTTTGGTTTTTGGTTTTTGATAAAAAAAACGAACATCTGAATTTCCAATTTAGTAATGGTCAAAGAATAACTTATCGATTTGGATCTGTCATTTCAACTTTTAGTTTCGTTATTTTTCTCAGCAATAGCTAGGCTATTCCTTCAAAAAATGCCTTACTAAAAGTCAAAATAACTAGCTCTAAATCGGATACTCATTTTTTGTCCATTACTTAAAAACGCTTCTTCAGTTAGTGATTAACAAAATAAACTAAGATAATTGAGCTTGATTTTTGCTCATAACTAATGGCTCTTGTGTAGGGTGTAATTTATATAGGCCCTCTACACACTACACCCTACACTAAATAGTTATATTGAAACAACCATTACAAAGGCCGTTATTATCAAGTTTGATTTCGTGAATTCCTTAATCACCTAATGGCATTTAAAATAATCGAAAGGCTCTTTACAATCATTGCATTGATACATGGCTTTACAAGCGGTAGAACCAAATTGACTCACCATTCTGGTATTTCGGGAGCCACATTGTGGGCACTCTATCTCTTTTTCTTCATAAAAGAGTGCATTTTTATCCATTGTGCTTTCTTGAGGCGGAGCGATACCATAGGCTTTTAATTTTCTTCTTCCTTCCTCAGTCAACCAATCTGTTGTCCAGGCCGGACTCAATACGGTGGTTACATTCACGTTGCCATATCCTGCTTCCTGAAGTACAGCACGAATATTTATTTCAATGGTATTCATAGCAGGGCATCCTGAATAGGTAGGAGTAATAATAACTTCAATTTGGTCTTCGTCAACAATCACATTTCTGATTATTCCAAGATCTTTTACCGATAATACAGGGATTTCCGGATCACAAACCTCATCAAGAAGTTTGTCAATTTCTTTTTTATTTATTGGCATTGGTTAAGGCTTTAAATATATAACATACCAAGAAAGCTGCTTGTTGCCATTAGAATTCTTTAGGAATGATTTGAAGATTGCGAACTAACATTAAGAATGATTTTCCAAATTCTAAATTGTTATTGTACTTCAAAAGATTAGTGGCAGGATTTAACTCTGGATATAATTTCTTATTTCTTTGCACGATCTGTTCAATTCCCTTTTTTATCGTCTTTGAGTTGAATCCTCTTGTTTTTGGATCAACATAGTTGATTTCGAAACCCAATTTTTTGAAATAGTCGTGATTGGTAATTTGATAATACAAAAAGAACAGATCTCTTATGGGCTTCGGTACAGAAAAGTTGAATAAGCTACTTCCAATGATGTAGCTTGGTATAGCTGCCGCTACCTTTTCAAAAGCATTGCTAGAATACCAATTGATCGAACTCATTTCTGCATCTATAAAATCCACTACCCTGTCATGCCCTATTGGAGAAGTGATGCCAAAGGTAGAAGTCACTCGATACATTTCTTTGTAATACTCAATTTGAGGACGCTCGAATAGCTCGCTAAATCCGTTTTTAAGCATCTGATTCTTTTGGAGTAAAGACTTATTGTCTTTCGAAAAATACATTCTATGCATTCTTTCTAACAGCTCCATGGTATAACCTTCCGGCTTGGTTAAATAATCTATTCGATAGATCAGCTCCAAGAGAAGAATAGAAATGCCATGTGGATAATCTGTTTCAAATCTGTCTAAAGACTTAATATGCTTAAAAACTTTACCCAATTCATTTTGAATAAAATCGTATTTAACTTCTTTTTCTACTTCTGGAATTTCCTCAAGATGAGAAGTATCAACAGGCTTTAACATGTTGAACTCATCCAGCAATAGATCATCTTGCTTATCGGCGTTAGTCGCTAACTCTTTTAAGGCATTGTAGAGCTTATATGGAGATCCATCAATGGAGTAAGTATCAAAAACAATAACAATATTATCATCTTCATCAAAGGCAAAACGACTGAACTTCAGCTCAAAGTTTTTTTCGAGCAAACGACGCATGAAACCAATATTGCTAGACTCTGTATGAGCTATTTTGGCTTCTGCTCTTATTTTTTCAACATTGGCATAGCCTGTAATCTTTTTTGACCCCTGATACAATTCAAAACGCACACATTCACCATCCCGCCAATATTTGACATTATTCTCATCTTCATCCTTCAGATATTCAAAGAATGCTTCATAAGAACACAAATAATCTTCATCTTGGAAACAGGCTACTGATCGGTCCCAATATTCAAACTTTTCCGTAGTCTTATACGAATCTGTATAACGCCCAAAACTGATATTAGGCTGATTAATTGGTTCACTACGAAAAAAACGATCGAAAAACCCCATGGGTTATTTAGTTAATGCAAGTTTGAGTATTTGTGAAAGCAAAAATAAAATAAAACAGATTTCTAAAGACAGAAAAGATGAACTAGGCCAATTT
>JBCBCD010000807.1:0-3783 GCA_038530915.1 Bacteroidota bacterium | reverse complement strand
GATCGTGGTATAAAAACTGGGCAAATTTATATCCTGAACAAAACACAATGGCAAATTGGAAATTTCTCATGCCAGATAAAAATAAGCTACCTCTTTATCTAAAAAAGGCAGACCAAGGTGTCTTTTATTCATTTGAAGAAAGTGAAAAAATTGCATATTTCCATATTAATAGCTTTTGGGATGATTGTCCCAACTTTAAAGAACGAGTGAATGATTTCAATGAAAAGTTAAAAACAAAGAGAGACTATAATGTAGTTATTGATTTACGTTTCCACACGGGAGGAGATTACACGTACTCAAACAAATTAGCGACTAAACCTCCTAAAATCATTAATGATGACAGTAAAGTATTTCTTATAACAAGTAATATGACTTATTCCGCGGCAATTGTAACAGCAGCTCGCGTAAAGTATTATGCTAAAGAAAAAATAGTCGTTGCAGGTGAAGAAGTTGGTGATAGATTAAAATTTTGGGCAGAAAGCAAGGCTTGTACCTTACCCAATTCTGGTATAAAAATTTATAACCCTATAAAAGAGCATGATTGGAGGGATAATAAGCGTAATATTTTTAGAACCCATTTTGCAAATTTCTTATATGGTGTAGCAGCAAAAGACTTAAAGTTGGACAAGGAAATAGGGATAAGTTTTAAAGATTACCAGGAAAATAAAGACCCAATATTAGAGTGGATAATTAAACAAAAATGATATTTAAGTAGTCGGACAAAAACACTACTTATTTTGTCCAATCACTTATAATATGAGTGTTCGCTTAATTACCTAAAGCTAGGTTTAGTACACTGTGAAAAAAGTTTGTTGAGTTTTTGAATCACCAGATTTTCAGGCCAGGCGAGGCGCAGCACAGTAGCGATTTATATCGGTACGAGCATGCAACGAAGTATGGGCTGAAAAGATGGCTTCAAAAGCTTAAATAATTTATTTCACAGTGTATTTAGCATAGCATTCATAAAAAAAACGTCTAAAAGCCATCAAGTAAATGGCATGATCGGAGTCTTGCATGTGCTCAATTGACTACTGATAATATGCCGTACAATCATATGCTTATAATAAAATAAAGAGAAATGTGCTACAACAATGTATTTATCGTTCATGTCGGTTAAAAGCCGCCACCTTAGGTAGCAAGACCGTTGAGCTATGACATATTACAAAGAAAAAAATAAAATGAAACCAGCCTACAACATTGTATATAAAATCATAACCGCCTTTCGGCAGACTACACTTCACATACTAACCGCTATGTCGATCATAACTAGCCACGCAGCATAACCTACCCATTGTGCGTCACTAAGAAAAAAGAAAACAATACAGCTATTCCAATTCGGAAATAAGAAATTGAATGTGGCAATATTCAAATGTGATTGCCGTGGAATAGAATATAAGGAAACATCACTTTGTTTGGGAGCAGAATTGCTTTTTTCAATGCCACCCGATGAAAGAAAAGAAACTGAACTGCTAACAAAGTGCAGGCGTTCATGTCGGGCAAACAATCGCCACGCTATATACAAGAGTCGTTATCATTTATTAAACAATAGAAAGAAAATGAAATATTTATTAACAATCGTTGTTCTTTTAACACTCAACTTTTCATTTGGACAAAACATGGAAAAGTATACTGAATTTACCAATGAAGCTTTCAGTTTATATGAATCAAAAGAATACAAGAAATCCGCTGAAAAATACCAGGCAGCATTTGACGAATTGGAAGGTAAAGCATATCCCAATGACAGATATAACGCAGCCTGTTCTTATGCTCTAGCAGGAGATACAGAAAGTTCATTTTATCACCTGCTCTATTTGGCAGAAAATGCGAATATTAAATACAGAGATTTGAACCATATTTCTACTGATACAGACTTGAACTCACTTCATCCTGATGACAGATGGAACAAGTTAATTGGAATTGTTGAATCCAATAAACTGGAATACGAAAAAGACTTGGATAAACCATTAGTGGCAATACTTGACACGATTTATCAATTAGACCAAGGTTACAGAAGACAAATAAGTGAAATTGAAGAAAAGTATGGTCGCAATTCAGAGGAGATGATGGCCCATTGGAAACTCATACAAGAAACGGATTCAATAAACGAAATCAAAATCAAAAAAATACTTGATGAGCGAGGATGGTTAGGTCCAAAAGTTATTGGTGAACAAGGCAATAGTACCTTATTTTTAGTAATTCAGCATGCTGATTTAGAAACTCAAGTTAAATATTTGCCAATGATGCGAGAGGCAGTAAAACTTGGAAATGCAAGGGCGAATAGTTTGGCATTGTTAGAGGATAGAGTCGCTCTTCGACAAGGTAAAAGACAGATTTATGGAAGTCAAATTGGGAGAGAACAAGAAACAGGCGAATATTATGTTTCTCCACTTGTAGAACCAGAAAAAGTGAATGAAAGGAGAGCAGAAGTTGGACTCGGAACCATTGAAGATTATATAAAGAATTGGGGAATGACTTGGGATTTAGAAAAACATAAAGAACGAACGAAGAAATTAGAATTAGGAAAGAAAGAATAACTAAATAGTAACGTTACATATATGTCATACCTGCCGAAAGGCAGGTAAAGGCATATGTACGCAACGGTTAACTACAAATAAGAAGCAAAAGAGAAATTAAAAAACTAATTGGTTAGACAAAAATAAGTAGTGTTTTTGATCGATCAGATTTTTAGAGCTAATCGAGGCGAAGTCGCAAGGTGATTCATATCAGTTGAGAGTTCAATTAGCTATCAATGCAATCCAATTTTCCAGAAAATACTGAATACCGAGCCTGGGTAAAAGAGTTGAAAAGTAAAATACAGTCGAGTCAAATAAAGGTGGCCATTTCTGCTAATACAGAGTTATTAAAATTGTATTGGGAAATTGGAGAATCAATATCTAAAAAGATTAAATCAACAGATTTGGGCAGTAGAGTAGTAGAAAAACTATCGATAGATTTAAAAAAAGAGATACCCAATCAGAACGGATTTTCACGTTCCAATCTGTTTTCGATAAAGCAATGGTTTGAATTTTATTCATCATCTAATTCCAAGGAAAAAGTCCAACAGCTTGTTGGACTTTTTCCTTGGGGGCATAATATTCAACCAATTGGGATTGCGGAATACGAGCTTAGCAAAGCAATTCCTGAAGATCTAAAATCAAGTCTTGATTATTACAGTTTATTAGTAGGATAGAAAGAAAAGGTAGTCCTCAAGTGCACAGGATTTATGAATATAAAAAAGACTGAAGTATTTGATGCACAATATTTTATATGTAAAAATGCTTTCTATCAGTCGTACAACCTAAATACGAAACTGCTAGCAGCAAAGTAAAAAGAGCCACACAAATAAAGATAATCCAACTTAAAAAAGAAATATTAAACCATAACGTTTCGTTTTTTTGATGAAGAATGTAAATACCTATCCTCTTTTATTCATTAGAAAAAAGCTAATTGAGAATAGTATTGAAAGCAAGAATTTTACGACAATAAAAACTATTAGAGCAACTGAAATACAAAATCAGTTCTTAGAAAACATTACTTAAAACTGATGAAGGAAGCACTGGCAAAATATATTGCGCAATTCTTAGGTTTAACACCAGAGGGATTTAGTAGATTGCTATCTAATAGGCTAAAGTAATACCCCAGTCAATCTTTTTAAGAACCTGTATTGCAATTTTGCTTTTCTTAACTAAAGGCAAATTAAAATGGAAGAATCAAAATTATTATTTGGAAGTATAGTTTTACTGTTTGCAATGTTGTGGCTGCCGATGGGACAGTATGATTTTT
>JBCBCD010000806.1:0-3784 GCA_038530915.1 Bacteroidota bacterium | reverse complement strand
TTCTAATATCCAGAATCACAATAACGATAAAAATTACAAACAGAAAAACAGCTGTAGGAAAAGACAACAAAACCATCCATCCAAAAGCAGCCCAATAGCAATTGCCTTCATGACAGGGTTCATTGGTTGTCATTTCAACCAACCATGATCCTACGAAACTTATTAACAATGGGCTTATGGCAAATATTCCAATTAAGGTTAGAATAATTGGTATTCTGATATAAACATGCCTTTTTGATTTGATGATTATTCCCATTTTGGTTGAAGTTTTATGAAATGATTTTGATATCTTTTACTTCAATCATATTTTTTGACCTGTAAACTTGTCAAAAGATAATCATTAAAAATGGAGTTTCATCCCTTCATGGGAAGCTTTAAAGCCTAACTTCTCATAAAAACGCAAGGCATCAGGCCTTTTCTTATCTGTTGTCAATTGTAGCAGGTGTGCTTTTCTTTCTTTAGCTCTAGCAATAGCCCATTTAAATAGCTCTTCTCCTATGCCTTGGCCACGTTGGTCTTCTTGAATTCTTACTGCTTCTATTTGCGCTCTTATACCACCCTGGTAAGTCAAATATTGAATAAAAGACAATTGCATGGTACCAATAACTTTTTTATTGTCATCCATGACTACGATTAGCTCTTGGTTCTTGTCATTTTTGATGTTTTCAAAAGCATCATAATATTTTTGTGGTAAAGGGTCTTGAAAATGCTCTCGTGTGGAGCCTAATTGGTCATTGGCAATCATTTTTACGATTTCAAAGACATCTTCTTTGGTAGCTTCTCTGAATATCATATGTTACATTTTCTTATTTCTTAAATATTTTATCTAGTTCTGCTTTTATATAATCCACACTCTTACCATCATTACCAGTTGAAACATAAATGATATTTCCTTCTTTATCGATGATGAAATTCTTTGGAATAGATCCACTCGCATATTGATTCCAAATGGTTTCATCAGGATCAACACCACTGTTAAACTCTATTCCTTTTTCTTTTAGACTGGCAAGTTTATTGGTTGCCTTATCAATGTCTTCTCCCCTGGCTATTGGTAAAAACACAAAATCTTCCTCTTTGAACTCATCCAGAATTTTCGAAGGTATTTCATAAAATTCTCTTATGCATGGTGCACACCAACTTGCCCACCAATTTAGCAAAACTACTTTTCCTTTGAGATCAGAAAGTTGTAGCGTATCACCATCGATCATCTGCACTTTGAAATCAATTGCTTGATCTCCCACATTGAGTAGATAACCTTCTTCTTGTTTTTTCTTTGAAGCATCTGGTTTAGGAATTGATTTTTTGGCTTTTCTGGCTTTGACTTCTTCTTCTGTATAAATATCGATAAGCATGACAAACTCTTTTGCAAGGATTTGATCTCCATATTTACTTTTTAGCGCTTTAAATTGCTCCTCTGAAGCTCCATTTTGCATGGATTTGATATAGCCTTTGGCTGCAAATTCTTCAACTTTTGTTTTACTTACTATTTCATCATTGATGATAAAAACAGGCTCAAACTTCTTATCTATTTGGGCATTTAAAGTATTAAAAACAAGGAAAGCAAAAAGTAAAAAAATTGGTTTCATATCGATTGTTCTATTAAATTATTGACGAATGTATGTTGTTAGGCCATCCTTTTTCAAGAGTATGTATTTATTGTCAATAACAATAGAAATCACAAAACAGATCTTATCAATAAACAAAAACAGAAAGAGTTTCATAAGTTATTGACATAGCAGTAGCTACTGACAAAGCTCCATGAAACTCCCTGTCAAAAAGTATAGGCCAGATTGGTCAACCTTATAAAACCGAATCGATAAATTGTTGTGAATCTTTGGGCAAAAGAAATGCTACTTATTCGGCTTAACTTCCATAATAAAGGTAAACTGATAATCTTTACCATTTTCCTTAGCTTTTGCAAGCTGCTGGTTATAGTAGTCCGGTAACATCAAATCCACTTTCCAATAGCGTTTTTCTTTTCCTGAATCAGTAGTCCTGCTTTTTAAGTTGACTTCATGGCGTGTAAATTGATAATTCTTGTAGTTTTCTAAAACCGAATTTTCTACCCGTTTGCCATCAATGTAAATGTGATAATAAGTATGTGCCATCCATTCATTTAACTGTTTCATAGAAGGGGTTGACTTAAGAATGGCGGGTCTCATCCAAACCCAAAAAGGTTGTTGCTTTCTTTGTTCTGTAGTCATATTTACATACAGATCTTGGAGTTTTTCTCTGTCTGCATCTTCAAAAGGCTTCGTCATTCTTTCTCCCCCTTCCATGCTAACGCCGTATTTTGCTAAAATAGAGGAATACTGCTTCATCTCACTTTCAGAAATTCCAGGTCCTGGTTTTATACCATTCTTGTCATTCATTTTTCCTACCAATTTCTGCGTTTTAGTAGATTCGATTTCTTTAAGCATTTTCTTTGGAGCTTCTTCTCCTGCTTGTGCTTGAACAGAATCAGAAAATAAAAAACACAATCCCAGAATTGCCGGCAGGATCAATACCTGCTTAATAATCGTTTGGTAAGTTGTTTTACGTCGAGTCATCATTAAAAATCGTTTTTTAATCATTTTAAAATTAAAAGAGCTAGCCAGGCTCAATCTATTCGATTGGCCGATATACTGCAGTAATATTTTTTGATAATTTGTTGAAGAAGGTTGATTCATTATTACCTCCTGATCTGCTAAAAACTCATGGTTAAGTCGTATAGATTGACGTAAAATATATAGGAAAGGGTTGAACCAAAAGATAGCGATCAGAGCTTCAATTAGCAAAATATCCCAGGTATGTCCTTGCTGTACATGGGCCAATTCATGCTCCAATATACAGCTGGGCAAGTCACCATATTCATATGCTTTTTTACCAATAAAAACGTATTTGAAAAGGCTCTGAGGTGCAAATTCCCCTGGCATTAGAACCAGGGTGTAACGTTTATGTCGGATGATTTCTCCTTTTTGTATCTGTTTCCAGGTCAAAAAGAGTTGTCGAATAAAGTTTAGTAAGAGTATCATGGAAACCATAAAAACCAATTGCTGCAACCAAAAGCTCCAGTCAAAGGCATATTCTGAAACAATTGATTCTACCTCTGTGGTTATTACTGAGATTTCTGTACCTGCATTTATCACTTCTAAGATTACCCATTCTGATTGAACAAGGATACCCCAATTAAAAAAAGGTATGATCAGCGGCAAAAAGCCAGCCAGCAATAAAAAAAAGCGATTGAAACGAAATGTCGGTTCATCACTTAATAAAATCCTGTAGATCAACCACATGCTTGCTGTAATCAATATAACTCTGGTCAAATAGGTTATAATCATTTCTTTTTCTTCATTTCATCATCCACAATTTTTTTCAATTCTTCCAGCTCTTCTATACTCAGGTCATTGGTACGAGCAAAAAAGGAAGCAAACTTCAGGTTGGAATTTCCGAAGTAATTCTTAATCATTCCTTTCAAGTGCTTGGAGAAGTAATCTTCCTTTGACACCTTCGGATAATACTGCCGAGAATTACCAAAAGTTTCATATCCAATAAAGCCCTTATCATGCATGCGCTTAAGCAAGGTAGCTACTGTTGTTTTTGCAGGCTTAGGTTCCGGAATGCTTTCAAGCAGTTCTTTCATGAATACTTTTTCATGCTGCCAGATCAGTTCCATTAGTTGTTCTTCTGTTTTTGACAATGCGCTCATTCTACAAATTGAATTATTGTTCTACAATTATAGAACAATAAAATCAAAATGGCAAGTTTTATAAAAATAAATGCGCGGATGTAGCTCAAAGAGCTA
>JBCBCD010000805.1:0-3793 GCA_038530915.1 Bacteroidota bacterium | reverse complement strand
ATTGTAAGTGGTAGTTAACACCTTATTCACCAACTCCTTGGTTGTTGTTTTACCATTACTCCCGGTAATTCCAATAACTGGAAAGCTAAATTGACTTCTATGATAACGAGCTAAACTTTGTAAAGCCTCCAAACTGTCTTCCACAAGAAAGTATGGGTCGCCATCTACAACTTTAGGGTCATCTACCACTGCGGCCACAGCTCCTGCCTCAATAGCAGATTGAGCATATTGATTGCCATCAAAACGATCTCCTTTCAATGCAAAAAATATTCCTCCTTGAATGACATTTCTGGAATCTGTAAAAACTACACCAGATTGCTCATATAGCTGGTACAAGGACTCAATTGTATTCATCAATTAATACGTTTGATTTTGTTGGTTAATGGTGAAAGCATAACAATATCCATAAAACTAAGAAAGGGTTGGGAAATAATTCCCAACCCTTTCTTAGTTTTATTCAAAAGAAGAATTATCTACCACGACCTCTTCTTCCTCTTTTCTTTTTCACATCGAATGTATTACCACTCATTTCTCCATTACCACTCACTCCACCTAAACGAATCATGGCACATCGAAATCCTAAATCACGCGATGAGCGATCTTGATCCATAAAACGACGAGTACCAGGAGACAACCAATAAGCGCGATCACCCCAAGATCCTCCTTTGTACACTCTGGCTTTGTCACTGATCAATGTGTGCTTGCCGTAATCGTAGTATGCATTAGAAGCCTGATCACCATCTAGATAATCATAAACTTTACCACGCTTATAGTTTTCACGATCTGCTACTTCTTCATCTTGCTGCGTACGGTAACGCAATCTACCCATACTATCTACTTCAGTAGGACGACCATCTTCATCAACAACCAACTCTTTGAATTCTCCACCACGGTAAGGATTCAAATCATGATTTTCAACATCACGAAGGTCGATACTAGTCAAAGGGCGGTAGATGTCTGCAGTCCATTCATTTACATTACCTGCCATGTTGTACAAACCATAGTCATTTGGAATGAAAGAACGAACATCTGACGGGAATGATGCATTATCATTCAAATTACCAGCAACCCCCATGTAATCACCTGCTCCACGCTTGAAGTTAGCCAACATACGACCCTGATTTTTATCTCTGGTTTCGTAACGCATGCTATTGCCTTTCCAAGGGTAAATTCTACGGTCAGAGATGATTTCATCTTTTTCAGAAATCAAGTTTCCTACTAAACCAAGAGCTGCATATTCCCATTCAGCCTCTGTAGGAAGTCTATACTCTGGTAAAAGGATACCATCTTCAAAACGCACGGGACGCTCGCCACCAGTTCTCAAATCCTTTTTGTTCTTTCTTACATTCCCCGTATAAAGGCCTGCTAAATAAGCGCCGGTGTTGAAGTTATCAGCATCCTTTTGCTCATTATTAGGATTCAAAACTCCATCCTCAATCAATTTAGCTTCATTTACACGATCAGAACGCCACTTACAGTATTCAGTAGCTTGCTCCCAGGAAACACCTACAACTGGATAATCATCGAAAGATGGGTGCCTAAAATAAGTATAAACCAAAGGCTCATTAAAGGCTAGTTCCTCTCTCCATACCAAAGTATCTGGTAAAGCATCCTTATAGATTTCCGGATAAGTTTCGCCAAATACCCTACTTAACCAATAGGTATATTCGCGATAATCAATATTAGCAACTTCTGTTTCATCCATATAAAATGAAGAAACCGTAACTCTTCTAGGGGTGTTGTTCCACTCCTGAGTTACATCCTCTCCAGTAGTACCCATTACAAAAGTACCTCCTTCAACCAAAACCAGGTTAGGACCTGTTTCTTGACCTTTGTAATCTAGTTTTTCAAATCCACCCCATTTCTGGTCATTGTATTTCCAACCAGTTGTTTTTGATGCTTCTTTTTTGCTACAAGAGCTGAACAAGAAAGCAACTGCAAGGGCGTAAACACTCAAAATTAAAAGCTTCTTCATTCTTTTAGCCAAATTTGTTTTTGAGAATCGACGAACGTTATTCAGTTTATAAAAAGCCACGTGAAAATAAGTGACTAAAGTATGTTTTCCAAATGAATCTAAGATTCGGATTAAAACATCTACGAAACGGATGTATTTCTATCCTTTTTGTCTGGATATTTATCGAACGATCAGTTTAGTAAAAAATTATTCACCAGAGTTATTTTAGCGAAATTTCCTGCAAATTAACACTTGTCATCTTGTTATCCTTTCATCTTGTTATGCTGTTATCTTGTCATACAACTAATAACCTTATAATCTCATCAACTTACTTAATCATCTTGAAACAGTTACTGTACCTGGAATCTATATTTTTGCGTTGTAAGCGTTTACTATCACCGACATTGATTACTACAGAGACTTCGTGAGTTCCACCAGGAGCGCTGGCAGCTAATTCTGAAATGGTCACATCATAACTATAGCCAATTTTTAGAATTCCATATCTGTAACCAATTAAACCAATTACAGCATCAGGGTTTTCAAAAGTATGCCTATACCATGCACCACCATATATTGCTCCATGTCCAACATACATACCTAAATTAAGTTGAGTAAAGCTGGCTTGTTTTTCAAATAAGAGATTGGGAGAGAAGAAAGTAGTACCACCAGTAGTATTACCTGAATATACTGAGAACTCAGCTCCGGCATGTACTGATATCCTCGTAGGTAAACCGGAAATAAGGTTCGAATTGACATCGAAAAATCTTTCATCGGGTCTGTTGATGTGTTTTAATGCCACTCCACCGTAGAAATTGCCCCCATAAATTAAAATACCTGTTGAGAAATCTATATCCGTCTGGGTAAGGCTGCCAGGAGGAATTTCTTCAGTGGGTATGCTTTCACCGTCTACTCCTACCCTACCAAAAATAGGATCCAATTGATCCTCAAAAACCAAACGCTGCCAATCTACCTGCGTTTGTATAATGCCTGCCTGTAAGCCAAATTTGATGTAAAAATCTTCCCTGACTTTAGCCTGGTAACTGTATACACCCGAAAGATTTAAGGTTTGGTAAATGCCATCTCCTGCATTATCCTGCAAAACGATTACACCAAATCCACTGTTAAGTTCTTCTGCAGGGTGTTCATAAGTGGCTGCATAGGTTTGAAAAGCATTGGGCCATGATGGCCATTGATTTCTATAATTTAGAGTGATGCGAGGTCCAGCAGTTACACCAGCAAAAGCAGGATTAATGTGTAATGGAGCTGCATAAAATTGACTAAAAGTAACATCTTGAGCCCAAGCTTGACAGAAGAATGTCATCAGTATAACAGAAGCGAGTAGTTGTCTAATCATTGACATCCGGGTAATGTTAAAGTAAGATAAAAATAGAGTAAGTTTGTCTAGGCGACAAGTCGTATCATTTGGGATCAGGAAATGTAATAGTAGTTTTCTCATAACGTTTTCTTAGCAATTGTAGTTTGTGAGAACAATAATTAATGCATCTGTTTGACAAACTACACTTTCATCAGGCAGCATTGGTTCAATTTTCTGAATCTTACTGCTGTATTCAATAAAATAAATCCTAGTTTGAATAGGAAATAAATAAATGAAAATAAGGTTTACATTAACTTTCTAACGGCTATAAAACCATTTCTAAATATGATGAAAAATTGTCTAACACTAGTATTTTTTTTAGCCATTGGTCTGGTGTATAGCAATACTGATCTTCGAAGGTTAATGTTTCATTTGACTGGTTCCAATTAATATTGAATACAACTTCAGATTCAGTATTGCTATACACCAGACCAATGGCTAAAAAAAATACTAGTGTTAGACAA
>JBCBCD010000804.1:0-3808 GCA_038530915.1 Bacteroidota bacterium | reverse complement strand
TTCCTTCAAAAAATGCCTTACTAAAAGTCAAAATAACTAGCTCTAAATCGGATACCTATTTTTTGTCCATTACTAAGTTAATTTTGTTAAGCACTTAATTCAATATCAAATCTATCAAATATCCACTTAAAACCGCTATTAAAATAAATGATACCAATCCTAAATAATAGCTCAAGAATACTTTTAGGTAATTGTACCATTTTCGTTTGTTAAAAAACGAAGCAATGGCCCAACAAACATATATGTTAATAACCAGACTGGCTATATCCAATACCTCTAAAGAACTCAAACCTTCAATAATTCCAAAAAGGGTATAAAGTAGCATTTGGGTCCCCATGACAAAGTACAGCAGGATGAGGATTTCAAAAAAATTATAATTGTATTTTCTAAAAAAAACCTTGATCCAAAAGGCCATAAAAATAGCCAACAAAATATTAGCAAACTCATAGTTTTTACTGATCCATGTCATGATGTAAGTAATATAAGATTTGTCCCATTCCATTCCGGTAAGATCAATATACCCATCCTGAAAACCAATCAGCTGTTGAGAAACTACATAAAACAAGGAACATAATATAATGTAATTGATGGGCTTAACCAGTCGCTTTCTGTCATGAAGAATAAATTGTCTAACACTACTTCCCGGCCTAATCATTAATTCTCTTATGGTAAAAAAGATCCCTTTTTGCAAATTGAAGACACTAGCAATTTCGGAAAAGATATAGGCGCCATTGATTCTCTTTAAGGTACTGGCTTTGCCACATTGAGAACAGAAATCACCAGAAAAGTCGCCGTTGCAGAGATCGCATTTTGGAAAAGGCTTTAATTCTTTTTGAGTCATGTTTTGTATCCTGTTTTTCTTTACCTAAAGAACTTATTCTTCTCCTAACCATTCAGTGGAGTCATCAACAGGGTTCGGCAGTCTGCCTTCCAACCATTTCATCAATGTCCCGGGCATGAAGCTTTTGTCTTCTGTTTCGATCACCCATGCTAAGAACTCTTCGGGTCCACCATTAAGATAAGGAGCAGGAGAAACCGGATAAAAAACAGTTGGTAACCTTTCTTCGATAGAAATATAATTCATGATATGGCCTAGTTCCTGTACTACTTGCCATGCTAATTTGTGTTCAATATCGATTTTGAATTTTAACCACCATAAGCCATCTTCATCTCCAAACCCAATGGGGGATTCAATAGCTGGAACTTTTTCCAAAAAATCAACTAAGGTTGTAAAGGCTCGTTTATCCATTGATTAGTGTTTCTAAAGATCTATTGAGTAAAACTTTAATATACCCAAGACTATTTATAGTAATCACTTTTTTCGATCATTTCTTTAAGGTAATGAACACTAACACTCATTATTGAAGTTGTTATAGCAATTGGAGAACCAAACCCATAGTAGTTGGATTCTAGGGCTTTTCTAACAGTTGAGTTATTTCCTCTATTAATATATTTTTCAGGCTTATTGACAAAGATGATCAGATGATTGACATTACTATGTTTTACGACGTCTACTTTAATGATATCTTCCCATTCTATCCAACCTACTCCATAGGTACCAACATTCTCAAATATTCCTTTTGAATTAATTATTATGCCAGTCTTTTGCTCAAAGAACCGTTTCAACAAGTAATAAACAACAACTACAGCAAATATTACCACTATAGCTAACAGCAATCCATAATATAAACTTGTGAAGATATCGTCAGTCTGAAAAATTTCAGACTTTAAGAGAAAGAATACTAAAATAGGTACAAGAATCCATACTAAGATCCATAATATCAAGTTGAATCTGCTTATCGGTAGCGTTATTTCGTTATCCATTTTGTTTACCATACAATGTTTGATTACTTCTCTTCCACCATCACAAACACTCCATTTTCATCCCGCTCATAAGTAGCACCAATTGGAGCTTCCAACAAATGAATGAATGAATCATCCCTTTTCAATACAGCTCCTAAAGACACAAAATGAATATTTTCGGGATCATTCACATATTCATCAGTTTCATCTCCGACAAAAATTCTCCAACCCGAATCTTCATAATGTTTATCTTCGTCTATCTCTATAGATTCGTCTATGTAAAGATAATTTACTTCTTTATATTCATAAAGAACTTTAGAGGTCACAAAACATCTATTTATATATTGATCTACTAGGTTGGGTTCATGGATATCAAGGTCATGATCAATGATGTGCTTGTGTTCAAATTGAATGGTGTCTCCTGCATACAACTCATGTAGATAAAACGGATGATTATCTAATTCTCCTTTAAAGTGATCTGTACTCACTTCAGTGACCTTCACCCACATACGTTCTCCTCGAGGATGTTCATCATTGTCCGAATCAAATACAAAGGTTAGCTTTACCAAATTGCCTTTCTGTAGTTGACTAGTTATAGCTAGACTCGGTTTATAAAAAGTATACTTATTTTCCTTTGCTATTGGTTCGGCATCTTCTAACCGCCAACTGCCCATTACATAGCCTTGGGAGTGAATGCGCCGCAAATCATATTCCCATTTTTTATTTAATCTACTAAACTTTATGATTTCACGCACTTTCTGGATGCCCACCCTATCTAAAATAATGTATTGCTCAACCAACTCTGTAGACAGGATTTCAAAGGCAAGTTTAAATTTGTTTTTCTCAATTAATTCACTCCCTTCCTTCAACTTAGTATTGATACTCAAAGCAGTTTCTTCATCAAGCTGCATGAATGCAATGGTTTCTTTAACATAATTGAAGTAATTGATAACCGCTTTTTTTAATTGCTTACTTTTGGAAAATAGCATGCTAGAATGGATTTAGTGTTTAAGAGAAAAGTACATAAATATCACGGATGTTCCCCAAAAGATACTGTTTCTTTCGTATTATAAATCACCTACCCTAATACATTAAAGGCACCTTAATTTTGTAACTATTTTTAGTACTACTTTGTCACTTTGCTCAAAGGGTAGAGTAGCAAAATGTATGATGATCAAATATTACAGCCCTGAAAGGGCAAAATATGGTTAGCCTATACGTAGACAGTCTCATAAGCGTGCCGATAGGTACGCAATATATAGTGTACCTATCGGCACACATCATTACATCACATTTTCTGGTTAACAATATGTTGTCCCAGCTGGGACAATTGAATCAAGCATCATACATTTTTAAATACTTCCGATCAAAGTGACAAAGTAGTATTAGAAAAGGGCCTTTTAAGGAATTTTAAGCTTATGAGTTGTTAGGTTATAATCTAGAATTCTGGTATTTTTTTCAAAAAATTCTCCAAACCCGATTATAAACTCAGCTTTCCATGATGCAAAAACCTTCCTTTTCCTTTTTCTATTAAAGTTTAGAAAGTTAATACCAATGATTTTGTCATCTGTAGATTCCTCAATATATCCGAAGTATTGTCTTTTAAATTTCTTAAAATACCTTGTTGGATTTTTAATCTGAAATCCATCTTGAATTCTCGGATCGGATGCTAAAACTTGATTGATCTGAATCGACAGTTCTCGTTTAGCCTCGAGGACTTGCTTTCGTGTTAATGCAATTCTGTTGCTCGTTCCAGCGTAAGGTATTTCACATCCTGGAAGGAATATCACTCCTCCTATAGAATCTAAAAATATCGTTTTACATTCTAGTTGCCTAGTTTGACTAAAAGAATAATTTGAAATAAATAATAGTGTAGTGGTTAAGAAGAACCTATTGATCATTTTTATTTTATATACGGTATAAGATAATTTCAAATTGTACAATAAAGTTCCATTTAAGAATATTTTGCCCTAACAGGGTAGTGAAGCTTGTTGATATATATGTG
>JBCBCD010000803.1:0-3809 GCA_038530915.1 Bacteroidota bacterium | reverse complement strand
TCAGTAATGATAATGGAAAAAAACCTACGGTTGAACAGTTGTCACTGCTGCTCTTTTCTACCATTATAGAGTTGTAAGCTACTTTCCCGGTTTCATTTAATGACAAAGTAATGTCCTTGCATTCAACCACTGGTGGAATGTCATCCTTAACCGTAATAGAGGGATTGCAATAACTCTTGTTATTGTATTCATCGCTTAGCTCAATTTCAATGGTGATTGGAGAAAATAGATCTTCACAACTAAACATCATTTTCTCAATACCATCTACAAAAGAGAAAGTAACATCACTACAATGGTCAACTGTCCCATTATCAAAAATGGAAGGGTCTACAATTTCTGCCTGACCATATTCGTCCAATAGCACTTCGATGTCTTTACAATTTGGAGTAGGTGCAGTATTGTCTATGATGGTGACAATAGCGGTTTCATCTGTTTGGTTGCCATGAATGTCTACTGCTTGTATCAGAACTTCATTTTCACCCAGATTGGTGCAATCGAAGGTATTGGGAAATACAGCTTCATCATTCAACTGGCAATTGTCATAGATCTCCAAGTTTGTAACATCCTTGGTAGTGATGCTTGCTTGCCCATTCTCATCCAAAGCCAAGGTGATGTTTTTCTTATTGATAACTGGTCCTATCACATCATCAACGATGGCTTCCATAGTAGTGGTGGCAGTCAAACCGGCCCCGTCTTGAACCGTAATTGAGATTTCATTCACTCCTTCATCTTCACAAGTGAAAAGGTACTGGTATTTACCATTATTGGGTAAAACGGGTACGCCATTAACAGATGTGCTTTTTATTTTAGCATTACATGCATCTGACCAATAAAATATATCATCGGCATCTATTAAATAATCTGATTTTGAAGCATTCAGCGGTAAATAAATCTGATTGATGCCAAAACTGTATTCATTAGGTATCGAAAATACTTTGGGTGGGGTAACATCCTCTACTTGGACTATTGCTGTTTCTTTAGCGATAATCTGTCCGCTGTTGTTTTTTATGGTCACTATCACTGTATTAGTGCCTATCTCACCACATTGAAAAGCATTAGGTTCAACTTTTAAGGATTCAAAATCGATGCAAAAGTCTTGTAGCGTTTGTGTCTCTAAAGTAGTTGAAAGTTCCTCAATCACATCCTCAGCATCAATAAAAACTATCCCACTTTCTTCTAAAGCTACTGTTGTATTTTTAGTTACCAATTTGATATTAGCCTGTATTGTCACAATGGCTGTTTCTGAATCACTATTTCCCGCTGCATCAGTTACAGTAAAGGTAACCTCATTGGGGCCAATATTCTCACAATTTAAAAATTGAGGACTGGTCTCGTAGGTAAAACCACAGTGGTCACTACTGCCGTTATCGATCTTATCATTTATTAGCACGAAGCCTTCTTCATTGAGTTTCAAAGTAATGTCCTTTGTGCGTGCCACCGGCGGCGTAGTATCCATTACTTTTACAGCTGTACTACACTCATCTAAAACTTGATTGTTGTCATCTCGTACCTGTAGTGTAACTAAAGAGTTGTTATTAGCAATATCTGCACAAGAATAAGTCAGTGAGCTCCCTGTTCTATTATTTATGGGATCATATAAGTTAAGAGTCCCTTCACCACAAGCCAACAAAGATTCCATATTGATGTCTGCTGTTGTGATGCTTTGGCCTGCTTCCACTTCAATACTTTGTACACAATTGGCTTGATAAGAAGCTGTTGTTGTGATGATCACACGACCTGGGGTAGGAATATTATTACTTCCGCCACTACTACCAACTTGGATACTTGTATTGCTGGGAGAAAACAAAGAAGTAAGGTAGCTACCACCGCCGCCGCCACCAAAATTATCATCTGCTGCTCCGCCAAAGAAACCACCACCACCGCCACCGCCACGACGACCAGCTCCTCCTCCCGTAAATCCATCTCCACCTGTTGGTCTGTTACGAAATTCACCCCCTGTCGTTCCTGCAAAGTTGTTGTCTCTCAACCTAAGTATCATTGTCTTTTGGGTTACCGAGCCTTGACCATCAATAACCATTCTATCTCCATGTCCTTCACCAAGACTACTGCAATTAGTGAGGCCTCCTCCTACGTAGGTATCTAAACCAAATTCCGGACAGGCATTTGAAGTGCCGCCGCTACTACCACCCGTATTGGTACCATTTATACTTGCTGATCCTCCATCTCCTATTTTAAAAATTCCTGCTGCTACACGTGTTCCACCACCACCACCACCAGCGATAGCTAATAACGACCAATAATCATCAACAGGTCTAAGAGGTGCTAAATAAAGAATAGCAGAAGAGCCACCACCTGCCGCACTCACACCAATTGGTGTTGGCGCACAGCTTTTGTCTGCATTCTGACCTCCTTTGGCAGCAAATACTCTTAGGCGACCTCCGGGTCTTAAAGCTTCCACTTCTGGATCATTACTAACCAAGAAAGTAGCTTTTACGGTTGCTCCACTCCCTCCTCTTACTCTCACATCACAGGATGGACCATCTAATCTGGCATTTCCTCCGTCTCCACCTCTCACCTCAATCGTTATACTCGATATCCCTGTCGGAATAATGAAATCATCAGAAGTCAAGCTATTGATTGTTAAAGTACTGTTGCATTCCAATGGTGTTTGTGCCTTACTAATCAATTGGAATCCCAATAGGCAGATGACTGCCAAGATAAGTCTGTAGTTAATTTGTGTGTTCATTTTTGTTTGGATTTAAATGAGCCAGTAGTTCCGTTATTGTTTGTTATTTTCTACTGATCCTTTGCTGTGTTATTTGTCTGCAACAAAGGTGCTGCGAAACCCAAACAGAGACTTATCCTATTTGAACATGTAGTTAACTTATTTGAACATCTATTCTTAATTAAATGAAAATCAAATAATTAAATATTATTACATGATTTAAAGTTTAGATATTTAGTGTTTAGGTGTTTGATAATACACACCTAACCCTTCGGCGAAATGTGAGATAGATAACCTTCTAAACGCTAAACACCTAAACTTAATTTCTATTCTCACGAGTCATCTTCGGGCTTTCGCCAAACTCTTCCTGATAAGTGCGTGAAAAATAAGGTGGGCTGTACAGGCCAACATCATAGCCTATTTCTTTGATGGAACGATCGGTAGTCAAAAGCAAATGCCTGGCTTTTTGAAGTCTCAGCGAACGAATGTAAATATTGAGTGATCGGCCGGTGAGCGCTTTGATTTTTCTCCCCAGATGAGTACGAGTCATATGAAAAGACTCGGAAAGTTCATTGATTTCAAAATCAGGATCATCAATACGAGCTTCTACCAGTGATTTAAATTGCAAAATAAAATCATCTTCTTTTTCGGGACTTTTCTCTTGCGCTTTAGGAGCAGGTAAGTCGTATAAATTTTGATAACGTTCTTGTAATTTTCTTCTAACTTCCAGGAGGTTTTGCATGCGTACCAAAAGCTCTTCTTCATGAAAGGGCTTGGCTAAATAATCATCTGCACCATGTTTTAAGCCATATATTCTAGAGGCTACATCTGACTTAGCTGTAAGTAGTATAATGGGAATATGGCTAGTCTTAATATCTTCCTTTAATACTTCGCATAGCTCAAAACCATCTTTTTCCGGCATCATAACATCACTAATGATGATGTCAGGAATGTGTTCCAATGCTTTTTCAATTCCATCTTGGCCATCCACCGCTTGGATGACTCGATAGTTGCCTTGCAGGCAAAGTTCTATGTAATGCCTGATGTCTTCATTGTCTTCTACTAGAAGTGCGACAGGTGAATCATCAGAAACAATGGCGTTCTGACATCATCATTAGTGATG
>JBCBCD010000802.1:0-3815 GCA_038530915.1 Bacteroidota bacterium | reverse complement strand
TGGATAGCTTTTCTATTGAAGAAGATAGAGATGACATCATACAAATGATCAAAGAGGCCATGGCAGTCTCTAATGATGGTTTCAAAATCATCTCTTCCCCCTGGACAGCTCCACCCTGGATGAAAGACAACAACAACTATGTGGGGGGTAAGTTGCTACCTGAATATTATGATACCTGGGCCTTGTTTTTCTCTAAATACATCAACGCCTACAAAGCAGAAGGGATAGATATTTGGGGATTGACAGTAGAAAATGAGCCTTTAGGGAATGGTAACAACTGGGAAAGCATGCATTATACTCCTGATGAAATGACCTTATTTGTAAAGGATCACCTGGGGCCAAAGTTAGAGGCAGATGGACATGATGTGAAAATCTTAGGGTACGATCAGAATAGAGAAGAATTAAGAGCTTGGATAGATGCTCAATACACGGATGAAACCGCTAAGAAATATTTTGCCGGAACAGCCATTCACTGGTATGCCAGTACTTTTGAATATTTTCCGGAAGAACTACAATACGCTCATGAAGCAGCACCTGATAAGTATTTGATTCAGTCTGAAGCTTGTGTGGATGCAGAAGTTCCAAAATGGCAAGATGACCAATGGTACTGGTCTAAAGAAGCGACTGATTGGGGCTGGGATTGGGCCCCGGAAGAGCAAAAGCATCTACACCCTAAATATGTTCCGGTATACCGCTATGCCCGTGATATTATTGGTTGTCTCAATAATTGGGTAGATGGCTGGGTGGATTGGAACATGGTTTTGGATCGCCAAGGTGGGCCTAACTGGTTTAAAAACTGGTGTGTTGCTCCGATCATTGTTGATCCGGACAATGATGAAGTGTATATGACTCCTCTTTATTATACCTTGTCCCATTTCAGCAGATACATCAGACCAGGGGCCGAGAGAATTGGCTTTGAAAACTCTGATGATTCCTTAATGGTCACTGCCGCAAAGAATCCAGATGGATCTATTGCTATAGTCGTTTTGAACATGGAAGAAGACGCAAAAACTTTTGAGCTTTCTTTAGGTGAAAAAACAAAGACTGTAGCTATTAGTGGTAAGGCTATACAAACAATTGTCATTGCAGTTTAATAAGTTTATAGGATGATAAGGTTATAAGCAAAGTTCTAATAACCTTATCATCCTATAAGCTCATCAACTAACAAAATCGCGATTATCAAAACGTAATATTAAATGCCAAACGATGAATCAATATAAAACTCCCGCTAAGCATAAGGTGCCGACTATACAGAAGTTCTCCTTCGGTGCAGGACACCTTGTCAACAACCTATTACCCGGAGCATTAGGTGTTTTCATGTTCTTTTTATTAACTGCCTTTGGTATAGACCCTTTCCTGGCAGGTTTACTAGGTGGATTACCGAGGTTATTTGATGCAATTACCGACCCAATCATGGGTTTCATTTCTGATAATACTAAATCAAAATACGGTCGTAGAAGGCCTTTCATCTTTGTAGGTGCCATTTTAAGTGGTATTCTCTTTGCTATACTCTGGCAGATGGATGAGAATAATACTCCAATGTATAACTTCTGGTATTTCCTCATCTTATCATTGGTTTATTTGATTGGTAATACCATATTCTCGACCCCTTTAATTGGCTTGGGCTATGAAATGACTTCTGACTATAATGAACGTACACGTTTGATGGCCTTTTCACAGACAATGGGGCAGATTGCCTGGATGATTGTACCTTGGTTTTGGGTATTGATTGCTAACCCTAATTTGTTTGACAATCAGGCTCAAGGGGTTAGGCAGCTTTCGATTGTAGTAGGTGGATTATGTATAGTTTTGGGTGTTTTACCTGCTATTTTCTGTAAAGGTATAGATGCTTCAAAGATGGAAAACAGAACAGAAATTAGCTTTTCTACCCTGTTGTCCAACCTGCTAGAATTATTTAAGGGCATCGTTCAGGTATTTAAAAACATTCCATTCGTTAGGCTTTGTGGGGCTACTTTTTTGGTTTTCAACGGCTTCCAGATGGTTGCTTCCTTTAGTTACTTCATTATTGTTTTTTACATGTTCAATGGAGACTATGGTTTGGCTGGAAACTGGCCTGCATGGTTTTCAACCATAAGTGCATTTGTTACTGCATTTTTGGTAATTCCGGTTATCTCATGGATGGCTAGTAAATATGGTAAAAAGCAAGCTTTCATTATTGCAACAGTCATTTCTATTGTTGGTTACATTATCAAATGGTGGGGATTCAACCCAAGTAATCCTTGGTTGATCTTTCTTCCTATTCCTTTGATGTCGTTTGGTATTGGTGGTTTGTTTACTTTGATGATGAGTATGACGGCTGATGTTTGTGATTTGGATGAATTGAATAATGGTATGCCTCGTAAAGAAGGCACTTTTGGTGCGATCTATTGGTGGATGGTAAAAGTTGGCCAGGGACTTGCTTTGGTTTTGGGTGGCTTGGTTTTGAAGTTAGTTGGTTTTGATCAAACTGCAGCAACACAAACTGCCGAAACATTAAACAATCTCCGTATTGCTGATATCGTAGTGCCTGCAGTGACTGCCGGCTTGGCTATTTTGGTTATGTGGAATTACGATCTGACAGAGGAGAGAGCACACGAAATACAAGCAGAATTGGTAAGAAGAAGAGGAGAATTGAATTAATAAAACTCTATGAACACTCCATGAATCTCCATGGTGAAAAAATTTGAACAATGTCATATAGAGACAAACAACTCATGTCATTGGCAGGAATTGATTTTTCCAATAAGACCCTTGACGATTTAAAGCAGCTTTTCAGACAGGTGCTAGAAAACGGCATGCATGGCCTTTGTTTCAGCTTGTATGCTGATGGTCAACAACCAGGTGACATCATTGAACCGGATCAGATTCGCAGAAGAATGGAAATCATTCAACCTTACACCAAGTGGGTGAGATCTTTCTCTTGTACGGAAGGCAATGAACACATTCCGGTTATTGCAAAGGAATTTGGGATTAAGACTTTGGTAGGTGGCTGGTTAGGTAAAGATGATGACATCAACCAGAGAGAAATGGAAGGCCTCATTAGATTGGCTAAAGAAGGCTATGTGGATATTGCTGCAGTAGGAAATGAAGTTTTATACCGCAACGATTTAAGTGTAGACGAACTCTTAGGTTTTATGCATCGGGTAAAACAAGAAATTCCTGATGTTCCCATTGGATATGTGGATGCTTATTATGAATTCAGAAGTCATCCTGAAGTTACAGAAGCTTGTGATGTAATTCTTGCCAATTGTTATCCTTTCTGGGAGGGCTGCCATATCGACTATTCATTGGTGTACATGAAAGATATGTATCACCAAGCGATGGCTGCGGGTAATGGTAAAAGAGTAATTATTACAGAGACTGGATGGCCAAGTCAGGGCGAGGGGGTGAAATCTGCACATCCTTCTGCTGAAGCTTTTATCAAATACTTTATTAACGCTCAACAGTGGTCAGCTGCTGAAGATATAGACATGTTCTACTTCTCCTCTTTTGATGAATCCTGGAAAGTAGGAGCAGAAGGGGATGTAGGAGCATATTGGGGCTTGTGGGATAAAAATGAAAAATTAAAGTTTTAGTGTAGTTTCAATTTTATATTGGGATATAAAAAGGCTGTCTCTGCCAAGAGGCGGCTTTTTTATTTGTAAAAATTATATCACTAAAAAATACCACACAAAGACTGAAAAGTGGCACCTCTTTTTAATACCTATCTCCGATTTCGCAAATAAAATTCAATAAAAACGCTTTTTCAGAAAAAAATTTTGCAATTAATAGGGAATACCATATATTTGAAATATAAAATTGGTTGACCAATTACC
>JBCBCD010000801.1:0-3833 GCA_038530915.1 Bacteroidota bacterium | reverse complement strand
TTTTGAGTACAGACCAGTTTGCAAGACCCCAGAATCTATAAATACTGGGACGAAAACTTTGATTGCTCAAAAAGCGGTACTGATAACCTTCTAAAATTGGGATGTCCCATTTGACTTTTGTACCAAATTCTCGATCTTTTTCTCCGGCTATTCCGTGTTTTGAAGCATACCATATCTCTACATCCAAACCATTCTGAGTAAGGTTTTGGTACAATGGGGCAAAATATTGGATAGGATGAGAATTGAGGAAGACAATCATGGGGTATTGGTTATTCTTTTATAGAGTTTAAGTACTTCTTCAGCATGTTGGACAGTAGATTTAACTACATGCTTTGTTTTTTTAAATTCAAATTTTTGGATGAGGTGTTTCAGCTTTTCTATAGATTTTAAGCTAAATACAGTACAGCCTTCCTGATAGTGATTACAAAGCTCTTTACAACCTCCAATATCTGATGCGATGACATTCGTTCCTTTTGCTATCGCTTCATGTATGACCAATGGACCAATTTCAAGACATTCTGAAGGACAAATTAGCACATGAACTCTTTCAAAGGTAGCAGCCAACTTTTGACGAGATTGATTCCCTAAAAAGAAAATATCCTGTCTTTTTTTCGCTTGCTCAATACTCTTTTTTACATCATATTCGTCACTTGTAGAGTCTCCAATTAACCATAATTGCCGATTGCTTGGATCGTCCTTTAGTTGCAGCCATGTATTCAGTAATGTTTGAATCCCTTTGATTTGTTTCATTCGACCTACATAGGCAAAAACAGTAGGTACATTTGATCGCTCTTCAACAGCAGGCTCCAAGAATTCCTGATCTATACCATGCCTATGAAGAGTTATTTTATGTTCTTGAACTCCATTTTCCAAGACAATGGATTTTATTTGATTAGAATGAACAATCCATTGATCACTTAAAGTATTCAGATTTTGAAAACTTTTAATGGCTTCAGTGACATATTGTTTGATTTTTAAACCAGTGGGTAGTCCTTCTGGCGCTTTTTTAGGAAGAAGTGTAGAAATTGGAATGCTTAATCCTTTAGGTATGCCTAGTTGATTGCTCAAAATACAAGCTGTACAAGATATGGGATTGGGTTTTATTTGACATTCTTTCTCGTTAAAGTACAACAGGTTTCCTTTTGGACAGCTTATGGGGGTGTGATAACTGCTTGTGATTTTTACTTTTGTTAAAACTGATTTAGCAGCATTGAGCATGGACAACCCCATGATAGCAGTGAACCCGTTTAAATGGATTATATCTGGTTGAAAAAAATTGGCTACTAATTTTTTCCAAAATAGACTCCATTGATTTTGGTGTTGTTCATTTTGCTTACGATAAATATCTAAGGTATTTAATGGATAATTTACTCCAAGTACATCAATACCTTCATGCTTGTAGTGAGTAACTTTGAAATCACCTTTATCAAAAAAAAGAACTTCTTTGTCAATTTGATCGACTGCCGAAACAATAATTACTTCATGGCCTAAGGTCTGTAAATGAGAAGCTAAACCTTTGACATATATTTCAGACCCTCCCCAACTGTAAGGAAAATAGTTGTAATTAGTTAAAACTATTCGCATTGTAAAAAAGATTCACTTATTTTATTACTAAGGCTTTACTCTTTTAAAAGTACGGTACTTTTTAGCTATGCTTTCAGCATTAGAGTATCCCATGAAAAGTGACAAATATTTAAGGGATAATGGGGATTCAGGAATACATTTATTATTTTTTGAGAGTGTATTGAGGAGTTGAGAGTCTTGTTTTTCTCCGATTCTCCTAAATAGAAAGATTTAAGCAGTAGAACCATTAAATAAATATAAGTCTCTTATCTTAAATTTTGGATTATGAGTTATATAGAGCCTTAATTTGTTTTTTTAATATAATAATTATCATTAGTATAATGAATCTTATTCTATAAGTCCAATAGTAGTATAACTTTTTGGAAATATTCGTAAATCCAAAAATATATAAATTGGTAACCTCATTTATCAAGTCGAGACTTCTAAATGTTAGAGTTTTGTTTCCTTCTAAAGTCCCTACCTTAAATGTGTTCTTACATATATCATAGATTACAGCAATAACTTCATCTGTATCTACTTCATTTAAAACATGATTATTTGAATAAATTTTTGAAACTAGAAATGCATTATCAAGTACAGAGGAATAAAATTCCTGTGGGTTTCTTTTTGATAGAGAGTTTGGAGTTTGGCGATAAAAAAATATAGGAAAAGAGGTTTTACAAAAAAGAAAGCTTTGGTTATGTATGAATAATCTAATCTGAAGATGAACATCTTCAATTAACCATTTGTCTTCATCAAAACCATTGATAGACAAAAAATCTTCTTTTTTTATTAAGCCTGATGCCAAATGAACAAATCCATTACTTTTTATTAGTTGGATTAAGGTTGGATGATTAAAATTAGGAGTATGTATAGATAAAATTCTAGGATTATAAATAGAACTCTCATGATGAACTCTTGCCCATTCTGATGCTATAAATGTAGGCCAGTCATTTTTGCTAGCAAATGAATATTGAAGATCTATTTTGTGTTTATTAATCCAGTCATCAGCATCAATAAATTGAAGATATTTTCCTGTAGCTTTTTTTACTCCTTGATTTCGAGCAAAGCTTGGTCCCTTATTTTCATTTAGTTCTAAAAGGCTAATCTCTATCTTAGTCTTACTTTGAAGATCTTTTACTAAATCTAACAATATAATTTGATCATTGGAATTACTATCAACAAGAATTATTTCAATTTCGCATTCATATACATAATCAAGGAGGTAAGAAATTAAGCTACGAAGGAATTGTGTTTGATTGTAATTAACGATAATAATACTAACGTCTTTCATTTAAAGACAAACTTTTTGGCATGTTGCACATTTAAACTAATCCTCTCGGCTAATTCTTGATTGAAGTTTTTCGCAATTAGATTAAAGATTTTACTGCGATTTTCAAAAGTTGAAATCCCATATTTTTTTGCTTTTGAAAAAGCTATTCTTGCGTTTTTTTTATCACCATTCACAAAAAGATTATATCCTATTCTTGAGTACGATTGTGCTAATTCATATTTATATTCAATTTTTAGATCATCTTCCAGCAAATTTAAGGCTTTTAGAGCCGAAGTGTAACAAACTAATTGTCCTGCTTTATTACTATGGCTATTAGGTCTTATCCTTTGATAAATCAATGGTTTATTTATTACCTCAACTGTATTGATTTCTTTAGCTAAAGCTATATGGAAATGGAAGTCTTCTGACTGGGGTAAAATTTCTCTTGGGAGATATCCACCTACTAGTAAACCCAGTTTTTTTCTAAATGTGGTAGATGGTACAAGGATTGAACCAGACAATCCCAATTTCGTTAAATTGATATCAGTCAAATCCATTTTATTAAGTCCCATTACATCAGATGACTTGATCTCCTTGCCAATTCTAGATTCTATACCAGTAAGAATCAGATCAGGTGATGACCTTTCAATTGTTTGAACAATATATTTTAACCAATCTGGATGGAATAAATCATCAGCATCATGGAAGTGTATGTAATTTCCTTTAGCACTATTCAATAAAGTAGTTCTCCCAAAACCAGGACCTCTATTTTCCTTAGCCGTGATTACTTTGATTATTGGTTCTTTAGGAATATACTGAATGGCAGGAAAAGAAGATTTATCATCGTAAATGAGAATTTCAAAAGGTTTATTACCAGAGGAAAGAAGTGAATCTATACATTCTTTAAGAAGTTCTTTTTCGTTAAAGTACGTGATTAACACTGAGAGCTTATTGTGACTAAAATCCATTAGTTAAGAATTAGCTATATCAGTGTTAA
>JBCBCD010000800.1:3164-3839 GCA_038530915.1 Bacteroidota bacterium | reverse complement strand
AAAAAAGCTGGTTATAAAACTTACTTTTTCTTCCCTTTCCACCCTACAAGTTGAATTTTTTTTCAAAAAGATGTTGACACCCATTCATGGCTCATGACTAAGCATATGAAACTTCAAATAATCTGTTTTTCAACCAAAAAATCAAAAAAACTACTATGAGAACTTTTTCACAAATCAAAGCAACAGTTTTAGCCATTGTCATCCTTCTTGTAGGCTATCAAGCTGAAGCACAAAACGTCTTTCCTGTAAATGGAAATGTAGGACTCAATACAAACACCCCTGCTCGCCAATTGCATCTTATCTCTTCAAATGGACTTGCCAGATTTCAATCAAAAACCCAAAATGGGTGGTTAGAATTTTTTAATAATTCCGGGTACAATGGATACCTAGGTACGTATACGAGTGCTAGAGATATGGACTTTGGTACCGGAGCGACTAATGCTGTTGGTAGTGTGCATATCGTTACGCAAGCAAGACCCAAACTAACTGTAACCCAACCCGGTAATGTAGGTATCGGGACTACCTCTCCAACTAGAAAACTTCACATTTCAGGAACTAATGGCCTAGCTAGATTCCAATCTACCAATAATGATGGATGGTTGGAGTTTTTCAATGCACAAGGCTATAATGGTTATATAGGTACTTACCTGGGCAATCGCGATATGGATTTTGGTA
>JBCBCD010000800.1:0-3064 GCA_038530915.1 Bacteroidota bacterium | reverse complement strand
CCTCTTTAGCTAATACGACTGGTAAACTAAACCTTATCACAAAAGGTGCCGCACGCCTGGTAATCGACCCCAATGGGAATACAGGTATTGGTACTACTTCTCCAACTAGGAAACTCCACATTTCAGGAACTAATGGCTTAGTGAGATTACAATCTACCAATAATGATAGTTGGTTGGAGTTTTTCAATGCACAAGGCTATAATGGATATATAGGTACTTACCTAGGCAACCGCGATATGGATTTTGGTACCTCTTTAGCTAATACGACTGGTAAACTAAACCTTATCACAAAAGGTGCCGCACGTATGGTCATCGATCCTAATGGTAATGTGGGTATTGGTACCAGCACTCCTTCCGAAAAACTACACGTTCGTGGTAATGTATTTATAAGCTCTGCACATGGTAATGTTACTTATGGTTATCAGAATGGCGATCGTTTCCAATTTAGCACAATTGGTGGTGGCGAGAATTTACAATTGCGCTCTATCAGTGATGCTGGTACAACCAGAATGGTAGCTTATTTCCAACAAAACGGTGCAGTTGGTATCAATACCAACGATATTCCTTCTGCTTACAAGCTTGCTGTAGATGGTCGCATTATTTGTGAAGAGTTGAATGTACAATTGTCTTCAGCATGGCCTGACTATGTATTCGAAGAAGATTATGATTTGCGCAGCCTGAATGAGGTAGCATCTTATATCGACGAGAATGGTCACTTACCAGGAGTTCCTTCAGCACAATCATTAGAGCAAGGTGGAAGTGTAGAAATAGGCGAGATGCAGCGCATAATGATGGAGAAAATCGAAGAACTAACTCTTTATATGATCGACTTGAAGAAAGAAAATGAAAGTCTAAAAGCAGAAGTAGCAACCCTCAAAAAAGCACAAAAATAGAACGCACGTTTCTTAATCCGGTATACAGCTCACCGGGCATTCATTAGTGTGAGCTGATACCTTTTATTCAAATTCAAAAAATAAAACTCATGCAATTTATATATAAAAGCTCTTGGTGCGGAGTGCTTGCTCTATTGCTTCTGGTAACCTTTCAAGCAAACACATATGCCCAGGATCATATTCGTCAAATCAACCCCAAGAAGGAGGCGGTAGAAGCACAAGTAGTAAATGGAGATTTTCTGACCGAAGTAAAAAATCCTCAAATAGACAGCATCCAAATGAGCTACTACGAAAGAATGGGTGGTTTCGAAAAAAGCACCCATATGATGAGCTTCTACCAGGTCAATCCTGACATCTTAAAAAGTAATAAAGACCTGACATTAGGTATCCCAGAACTAAAAAATATGGATATCTATTTATACGAAATGAAAGAATTGGACCACGGCAGATTCATCTGGAAAGGTAAATCTAAAGATGGCCTGACTACAGCAAAATTCGTAGTCAATGGTGATTTGATTACCGGTAACATACAAACGACCGATCATATTTTACAACTGCGTCCCCTTACTAAAGGCTTACACGTGTTGAAACATGCTCATATGGATGAAGATCACCATTGTGGCTACCACGATGCTATGATGCCTGCAAAGGGAATGACTAAAAGTAAAAATCGCCCTTTCAATCCTGCTCCGGATGACTTGGCAGATTTGTCAAAGTCTTATAGTGGAGAATGTAAGGTTCGTTTGATGGTTGTGTATACTAATGCCGTTGATGCTGCACACCCTAATATTGCTGATTTGGTTGAGCTTGAAATTGACAATTTCAATGAAATTAACTCTAACTCAAACGTTGATTTTAGAGTAGAATTAGCAAGATCAGTTGAAGTGAATTATACTGAAACCAATCAAGAATTACAACATCCTGATGTTTCCAGCTGGGATATAAGCAGAGACTTGTATCGTCTTTGGCACCCAAGTGATGGATGGATGGATGATATTCATGACCAGCGCAATTTATATGATGCAGATATGGTTGTCTTTATGGTAGATCGCCTGCCTGGTTATGGTGGACTAGCATTTAATGTAGGTGTTGATCAGTCAGACGCTTTTTGTATCATGAGATACGACAATGGCAATCACACCTTTACTCATGAATTTGGTCACTTAATTGGCATGTGGCACAACACGGAGAATAGTCCAGGACCATCTAGTTCTGTAGTTCCTTTTTCTTATGGCTATGGTCACTATTGGACTGGAATTGGACCAAACTTCAGAACGGTAATGTCATACAGCAGTCCTTGTGGTACATCAGGCTGTCCAAGAATTACTTATTGGTCAAACCCTAATCTAGATTATGGTCCATACAATATTGCTTTGGGAACTTCCACAAAGAACAATGCCAGAGTTGCCAGAGAACAACAAGCTGTGATTGCAGGATTTCAATCCACAATCACAAACAAAAATGTTTTCCTCAGTCACAACGTAAGAATTAGAGAAACCGGCAATATCATTGCCAACTCAAGTATATCGACTGACAATAATACCATACGATATTACAATGGATCTAGTGGAACATACAAAGCACCTGATTTAATCAGTTTCAAACCTGGTTTCAGAGCTTATAGTGGAAGTACTTTCCGAGCAAAAATTGAAAATTGTTCTGCAGTAAGTTCATTTGTTGGCAGTGATGAACCAATTACAGCAGCAGCACAAAGTCAGGAAGAAACAGCTACGAGTTTAGCTAGTCCTTCAACGACGACATCAGCAGCTGGATCTATTGATTTATTGGTAAGCCCTAACCCGGTAAAAAGTACGGCTATGGTTTCATTTAGCATCACTAAAGAAAGCTATGTGGAATTAAGCTTATACGATTTGAGTAATAGAAAGTTAAAAACCCTAATCAGTCAGAATAATTTGCCAATTGGCCCACATCAAGTCGCATTAAATACCAACGATTTACCTTCAGGTGTCTACCTGGCTAGACTAATTGTTGGAAATGAAATGCAAACCAAAAGGGTGATCGTTTCGAAATAATACCTAAAACCCTGAGCGGTAACTGTATCATCACGTAGTGAGGGTAATCCCACAAAACCATGTACATCACCTCGGTACTGTAAAGTATCGGGGTGTTTTTCTTTTTTAGAAGATGGGGGCATGCTTCGCATGCCCCCA
>JBCBCD010000799.1:0-3847 GCA_038530915.1 Bacteroidota bacterium | reverse complement strand
GTAAAGATCGTATCTATACGATCTTTACCTTGATTGGAAGATTAGCGTTCATAATAGTCTTTTAATTAGTAAATGTTTAGATTTTTTGCGCTGCGAATATACAATAAATTGCCTTACAATACTTTATGCCAATTCAATTAAAGTATTAACTCACATTTATTTTACAAGTTATTGACTTACTTGTATTTAGTAAAAACGAGAAAAAACTGAAAGTAATCAAGCTATGGTTTCTTGCTTTTCGCCTTTTATCTCTTTCTCTGCCTGGTAAGATTCAATATCTGCCTCTGCCTCACTCTTTTTACCAAATGCATAGAAACCAATAAAAACTGGTATTCCAACCAATACTAAGACAACAAATACCATCAATATATTTGCTACTAACCAGTTGACTAAAAACATAAGCTCAAATTTTTATTAGAAATAATAATAGTTCAGCTGTCAATAAAACAGCAACTTGTTTTGCCTTGAAAGCAAAAAACATTTCTTACAGTAGCTTCTATAAGCCATTATAAAATTCCCTTATTATTATACTTTTTAATACAGAATGGTTTGATAGGCTAGATCATTGAGCTGATTGATTTTTGTCAACCGGAAACAAGTTAAGTTCTGCTGCTTTATTAAGCATAAACTGATGCGCTTCGGCAAATTCATTGGAGATATCACCTTCCAGAATAGCTTCACGTATAGCCGTTTTTATTTCTCCAACTTGTGGAGAAGGAGAGATACCGAAGGTTTCCATTATTAACTCTCCCGAAATAGGAGGTTGCCAGTTGCGGAGGCGATCTTTTTCTTCGACCTCTTTTAAACGCTGACGGACCAATTCGTAATTTTCAAGGTAGCGCTTAACTTTATTTTTGTTTTTAGAAGTAATATCTGCTTCACACAATAACATCAAATCATCGATGTCATCACCAGCTTCAAATAACAACCGACGTATGGCAGAGTCAGATATTTCTTCTTTCGTTAAGTTAATTGGACGTTGGTGTAGACCTACAATTTTTTGGACATATTTCATCTTGTGGTCCATTGGTAGACGTAATCGTCTAAATATCTTAGGTACCATCCTTGCGCCTACTGCCTCATGACCATGAAAAGTCCAGCCATTTTCTTCTTCAAAACGTTTGGTTCTTGGCTTTCCTATATCATGCAATAGTGCGCTCCACCTCAACCATATATTACTACTAGTTTTTGCTAAGTTATCTAAGACTTGTAAGGTATGATAAAAATTATCCTTATGTCCAACTCCATTTTTTACTTCTACCCCGTGCATATCGGCCAGTTCGGGTAAAATAAGTTGTAAGAGCCCGGTATCAAATAGTAATTTAAACCCAATAGAAGGTCTATGTGCAGACATCATTTTGTTCATTTCTGTAATGATGCGTTCTTTTGATACAATATTAATGCGGTTCTTATTTTTCTCAATGGACTGCAAAGTAGTTGGATTGATCACAAAATCCAGTTGCGTAGCAAAACGCAATGCACGCATCATTCTTAATGGATCATCACTAAAAGTTTTTGCGGGCTCCAGCGGAGTTTTAATCAATTTTTGCTCAAGATGTAATAAGCCTTCAAAAGGATCTATAATATTGCCATAATCTCTTTCATTTAGACTTACTGCTAATGCATTGATGGTAAAGTCTCTCCTATTCTGATCATCTTCTAAGGTTCCTTCCTCTACCGTAGGTTTGCGCGAGTCAAAACGATAAGATTCTTTTCTGGCACCAACAAACTCTATTTCTAACTTTTTATGCTTGATCATTGCCGTACCAAAACGTTTGTAGACGGCTATTCTAGGTATTGGGCGTAATTTTGCAGCCACATTTTGTGCCAATGTAATTCCACTTCCAACACAAACGATATCGATATCTTTCGAAGGGCGAGCCAAGAGTCGATCTCTTACATATCCACCAACAACATAAGCAGGATAGCCCAACTCTTTGGCAGTTTGACCTATCAACTGGAAAATTTCGCGTTCGTGAGCTTGAATATCGAATATCACTAATACGTGTTTTTTTCTAAATAATAGTTAGGAAACAGCTAAAAATCCTACACTTGCATAATGTTCCTCTATGCGATCCAGCATTTGGAACAAAGCTTCAGGATCATGCTCAGTTACCAATTCTTTTCTAAAAGGCTTGATGTGTGGAAAACCTCTGAAGTAATTGGTATAATGCCTTCTCATCTCTAAAACCCCTAACTTCAAGCCTTTCCATTCAATAGAGTGCTTTAAATGTTGTTTCGCTGCCGCTACCCTTTCGTGAATATCAGGAGGTGGTAAAATTTCACCCGTTTTGAAGTAATGTTTTATTTCTCTAAAGATCCAGGGATAGCCAATACTAGCTCTACCTATCATGATACCATCTACCCCATACCTATCTCTATAAAGAGCAGCTTTTTGTGGGCTATCAATATCACCATTTCCAAAGATAGGTATATGTATGCGAGGGTTTTCTTTAATATTACCAATCAAAGTCCAGTCGGCCTCTCCTTTATACATTTGCTTGCGCGTACGACCATGTATGGATAAAGCTTTAATGCCCACATCCTGAAGTCTTTCGGCAACCTCCTCTATGAACATTGTTTTATCATCCCAACCTAAACGGGTTTTTACAGTTACCGGTAAATCAGTAGATTTAACGATTGCATCTGTTAATTTTACCATCCTATCAATATCTTGTAAGATGCCAGCTCCAGCCATTTTACACACCACTTTCTTTACAGGACAACCATAATTAATATCTAATACTTCTGGCTGTGCTTCTTCTACAATCTCAGCTGCTCGGCGCATAGAAGCTTCTTCTGCACCAAATATTTGAATACCAATGGGACGCTCTTCTCCATATATATCCAATTTCTGGACACTCTTACTTGCATCTCGTATCAAACCTTCTACTGAAATAAACTCTGTATACATCATATCACACCCCTGAGCTTTGCACAAAGCTCTAAATGGAGGATCACTCACATCTTCCATGGGAGCCAACAACAACGGAAACTCCCCTAGCTCTACATTTTCTATCTTAACCATTACAGAATAAATTTGAATTTATAAGCTCACAAAATTACGAAAAAATAAACATGCAACTCAAGTATGAGTTCGGAAAAATATTCTATTAAGCCCTTAAATAAGAATTACACCTGTGACTATTACAAAAAATACTCGCCTAAAAGTTTCAAAAGGCCTGAGTTAATAAAAGGTTGGCTTTTCCAAAGGCCAGAGAAAACTCCAGAAAAGAGCTTCTTTTGAAGCTTTTTCAGCATAAAATGTTAAAAAAATCTTTTTTTTTATATTTCCTGAAACAAAAATATATTAAATTACTCAACAATAAACTATCACAAATAACTAATAATCAAATACTTAATTAAATTTATTCGGTTTTTTCTTCAACAAACAGTCATTTGTATCATTGGGTAGGAGTTAAAAGTGCTGCATATTTGTATTGTAAGAAAGAAACAACACAATATAAAAGAGAAGCAAAATCACAAAAGGCTATCTCAAAAACCGAAAAAAATATAACTAATACCACAGTAAAGATATTTAAGAATTAGGTCGTCTTATTATTTTCATGAGATTATGATTTGTTATTAAGGAGCCTCCGAGGAGGCTTTTTTTTATGCCCTTACCTTATACACTCAAGATACCTTTTGTTTTTTTTGAATGAAAAATCACCTCGGATAGGGTAAATGATTACATTTTTCGGCTAAAAAAAAATTATTTCATGAAAAACACAGCAATATTTACAATAATTCAACAACAAAAAACAACTACAAACATCTAATATTCAAACACTTGATTCATTTTATTACTTTTTTTTTTCAACAAATCGTATTTTACATCATTGGGCGG
>JBCBCD010000798.1:0-3854 GCA_038530915.1 Bacteroidota bacterium | reverse complement strand
TTCCAGAACGGTAATTACCATCGGCACGGATAGTGTGAAAGATATCGTTAAAATCAAGATTACATTTTAATGCATTTCCAAAAAACTTTTTTTCAAAACCCACATTAATCGCAGCCTGATTTTCGCGTAAATAAATCCCATCTTGCAAATCACTTAAGTACCAAGCCGTTAGATAAAGCGTAATTACCTTACCTATTTCGAAACTATTCTGAGAATAAAAATAAAGGCTTGGTTCATTTTCTCTAGTTTCAAAAACTCCCGAACCATCGATTAATTCATTATAACTAATACTGGCATTATTAATGGATTGCCACCATTTCAGATTAATATTTTTCGTTATTGAAGCAAAGAATGCGTGTTCTTTGTCAAAATTAATACTTTGTAAGACATATTCCCTCGATGCATTCTCGAGTTGAAATGCCGCTCTTGTAATCCTATCGATGGTGTAGGTATATCCCATTTTTACGTTCCAGTCATTATGTGTACCCCCTATTTCAAAGCTATGTATTTTAGAAGGCTGCAAATCAGGATTCCCACGAATTGAGGTAAACTCATCTTGATAAATCACGAAAGGATTTAAGGATTCATAAGAAGGCCTACGTATCCGAGAAGAATAGGTAAAAAAGACATTCGTCCTATCAGATAATTTTGTTGTAATAGAAGCATTAGGAAAAAGATTTAAATAATCATCCTCTATGACAGAACCTCCCTCTACGCTGGTAGATAAGATGTAATCCGTAAACTCTGCTCTAAATCCAATGCTGTAGTTTGTTCTTTCATTTAAACGCTTATTGAAATTGACATAAACGGCTGGAATCCTTTCATCATATTGAAAATCATTGGATAGCTCATTGTCCCTAATAGAATTTCCTTGATCTTCTAAATCAAAAAAGTCAGTAAAAGAGGAGTTGTTTACGTAAGAAAACTTCCCTCCCATTTCTAAACTGCTGTTTTCATAGACTTTAGTGTAATCGAATTGCACACTAAAAATTTGAATATCTCCCTCTCCAACATTATTGATTCTTGAAATGGACTCAATAGTATTTACTGTACTCGATTCAGTGATGCCATTATTAAAAATATTCTTATAAGAAGCATACTGACTCCCAATAAATAAGTTTGTACCCAAACTATCTATCTCATTTAAATAGTTTAAGTTTAAAATGTTCTTACGATTCAAATCATCTATTTTTAGAATACTGCTGTAAACACCTACTTCGTCATCTATGATGGTATTGTTGCTCAGTTGGTTTCCACCCATATCTTCATAGGCACCACTATACTCCAAAGAGATATATGAATCAATAGAGATATCATACTGCGCACCTAGGCTATAGTTTGAAAAGTTATTGCGCTCGTAAAGCCAATCCAGTTCTATGTCAGAACTAAAAAACTCATTCATTTCATCTCTGGTTCGGGTTGTCGTTTTAAGCCACCTATCATTACCAATGAGCAATCCATAAGTAGAACTTATATTAAATTTTCCTTCTTTGAAGCTAAAATCAAGGTTTACTCGATTGTCATAACCAGCAAAACTACTATGGCTATAGTAATTTTTTAGCATCCCTTTTGAACTCTCTTCTGTACCGCGTTTGGTTTCAATATTAATAACCGCATTGCCTTCGGCATCGTACCTAGGACCGGGATTGGTGATGATTTCAATTTTTTCAATAATGGAGGGTGATATCGTAGACAAACGTTCGTTATTGACCTTTATTCCATTTAAAAATAAGACTGCATTGCCTTTTCCAAAAATGCTTATTCCATTATTTTCATCGACTAAAATGCCGGGTGATTTGCTAAGTATCTCCAAGGTAGAAGTACTGGTAGCCAAAGTAGTATTCTCAACTTTGACCTCAATAGAACCATCGGGCCTTTGTATTACTAAAGGTTTTTTCGCGACCACGACTAATTCTTCTAATGCTGTTGATGTATCCACTGCCACTATGTCACCTAAATCAATTTTTGTTTGGCCTTCGAATTCCAGATTAATGTACATATCCTGAAACGCCAAAGAAGTCAGTTTAAGTAAAATACGCTTTGCATTGAGGTTTAGAAGTTCAAATTTTCCTTCAAAAAAACTTGTTCCAACTATTATAGTCGAATCTTCTAGAGATATTATTATTGCATTCCCGGATAAAGGATCTCCACTAGAATTAACTACTTTCCCTGATATAGATTCAATGGATTGGGCATTACCAGGCAGTACTAAATAAATTATTGAGCTTATAATCAACGATACTGTTCTAAATCCTTTAAATAAGCTTATGCTGGAAAGTCTCCTACTTTTGAATATCCCTTTTATTAGCATTTTACACATCTAATTTTGTTTAGAAGGCAAGTTGCTGTAAAAGGCCTGAAATTAGGTTTTGCAATATATAATCGAAGTACTATTATATAATTCTGTACTCAGCTTCAACACACTATTTGGATTGTGCTCTAAAACCCGCGGGAGTGCTACCCGTTAGCTTCTTGAAAGTGGTAAAAAAGGTGGATTTAGAATTAAATCCGCACTCGTAGCCAATGGTCTCCAATTTGAACTTATCGTCTTGAATTAACATTTTTTTGGCAGCATCGATTCTGTATTCATTAATGAAAAGCGAAAAACTTTTGCCCAGATTGTCGTTCAATAATTGCGATAAACGCTGAGAAGGTATACGCAATTCATTTGCTACATCAGCAATTTTCAAATTAGAATTCCTAAATAATTCTTTCTCTTGGAACAACTTATTCAATTCTATTGACAGGGTTTCCGCTTCTGAAACATCAATTTTTTTTGATGCATACTTAACCTGAGGCTCAAAGAATGCTGAGGTTCTCCGGAATTTGAAAATCCAAAGAAAGAGCAAGCCATAAAAAATAATAGAAAACGATAATGCACCTACCATATAAGTAGTGTGTGTAGTTACAATAGGCCCGATCCAGAAAATAAAAAACCCTAAAAAAAGACTCACAAGCCAGGTTTCTTCATCATTTGACATAAACCTACTCTGCAATACTTTCCCAAAACTTCTTCTTAGAAGGAAAGCTGTCAAAACCAAGTAGACAAACCATTGAAAATAGATGAATGCTACTGTGTATTGCGATAGCATAGTAGGTCCATAGGAATAGTTGAAGGTCGATGGATGCAATATGCTTATAAGAGGAACCGCGATAGCTGCTGGAAAAATATGGAGCCACCCATATTTTTTAGTGCCTGTAATGCCATTGATTGACGATTTGACATATAAATAAAAAAAAGGACCGATTAGAGCATTTGCAGTAAATCCAATGATCACTATTGTTTCGGAGAGTCCAGCATCGAAATAAAGGAAAACTGAAGTAATGATTTTGATACTAGTTGCTAGTAGACAGGCAGAAAGAAAATAATTTGCATTGGACCTGTGTTTAAGGAAGAAAGCAAAATACATACTCAAAAAAAGAGTATTAAAGGCTCCAAGAACTGCGAAGAAAAATAGTATTTGATATTGAGCGTCCATATGTAAAAACAAGTGTCAAATTAGTCCAAGACAAAAGTGTGGTTTTGCGGTAAGTTAAGCATGATACTAACAGTTGGGACATTACGACTTATTGCTTTCATACCAACTAGTTATTTTATTCATTCAAATGGGAAGGCTTCAACCTTAGGAAAATGGATAGAGTACACCACATCTGTAATGAGCCACTTTTCTCCATCTCTTGCAAGATTCCATTTTTCATTACCCCATTGTATCATTTTTCCTTCGGAGAAAAACGCATAGTCAAAAGAAACAGTCCCTATGTTTCCATCAGAGGAAAGCAAAACATTATAAAACTTTTCTTCTTGCTTTTTAGGCGTTTTACAGATATCATTGATGAATTTTTTATGGTTGGAA
>JBCBCD010000797.1:0-3863 GCA_038530915.1 Bacteroidota bacterium | reverse complement strand
TTGATACTTGGGGAGCCAATCTAGAATGGGGATGAGTCTACTCGCAAATTAGTGTAACGTAAATCACATTTAACGTACCGTTTTTTCCTAATTTTGCATTAGGAAAATTCTAAAACTAATATGTCCTCAAAAATCAAGCAACTCATCCCCATTCTAGATTGGCTCCCCAAGTATCAAAAATCTTACCTCAAAGGGGATATTGTGGCAGGTATTACCGTAGGCATTATGTTGATTCCACAAGGGATGGCCTATGCACTTTTAGCGGGCTTACCTCCTATTTATGGCCTTTATGCTGGGATAGTACCTCTGTTTTTATATGCTTTTTTTGGAACTTCCAGACAACTTTCGGTTGGCCCTACTGCATTGGTTTCATTGCTTATTATTTCAGGAGTTGGAGCTATTGCAGAACCTAATACTGATCTATACATCAGCTTGGTTATTACTACTGCTTTCATGGCGGGAGTTATTCAACTGGTTTTGGGTTTGATTAGAGGAGGGTTCCTGATCAACTTTTTATCTCACCCTGTTATATCCGGATTTACTTCTGCGGCGGCTGTAATCATTGCCCTAAGTCAGTTGAAAAATATAACTGGGATCAACATACCGAGGACCAATAAAATTCATGAGATACTGGGTTATTTTTTCCAAAACCTTTCTGATATTAACTACATCACATTAGCCTTGGGACTAGGAGGCATTGCACTAATCTTATTAATAAAACGATTTACTAAATCAATTCCGGCAGCCCTGGTAGCTGTAATCGTTGGGATACTACTGGTTAACTTTTTCCAGTCTGTTTTTTCTGATATTAAAGTAGTGGGAACGATTCCTCAAAACTTACCTGCTTTTATCATTCCGGACTTAAGCCTGGAAACCATGCAAAAGATGCTTCCGGTAGCACTTACCATTTGTATCATTAGCTTTATCGAATCTTTAGCAATTGCAAAAACAATAGAAAGCAAACATAAAAACTACAGAGTCATTCCTAATCAAGAACTTCTTGCGCTAGGTATTACAAAAGTGGGCGGTGCCTTTTTTCAATCCTACCCCACTACAGGGAGTTTCACCCGATCAGCCATCAATGATGATGCAGGTGCAAAAACAGGTGTCTCTTCTATAGTTGCTGCTGTTGTGATCTCATTGACCCTTTTATTTTTAACCCCATTATTCTATCATCTGCCTCAGGCAATATTAGCCTCAATTATTGTGTTAGCTGTTAGAAAACTCATCGATATTAAGGAAGCAGTGATGCTTTGGAAAAAAGACAAACGGGACTTTGCATCATTGATCGTAACTTTTCTGGCGACTTTAATTTTAGGTATACAGATAGGAGTATTAGTGGGAGTACTAGTATCAATAGGAATCATTCTCTATCGTTCATCTATACCTCATTATGCAGTACTCGGGAGATTACCAGAAACCAATTCGTATCGCAACATCAAAAGGTATCAGGAAGCCATTCAAAGGGAAGACATCATCATCTTTCGATTTGATGCTCAATTGTATTTTGCCAATGCGACTACTTTCAGAGAAACGATAGAATCAATTGTATTAGATCGAGAGGTGGAAAAAATCAACCTTTTTGTCTTAGACGCTTCCAGCATTATAGATATGGATTCAAGTGGTATACATGAGTTAGAAGATGTAATCACTTTGTTGGAAAAAAATGAAATTGTACTTTATCTGTCAGGAGTAAGAGGCCCTGTCAGAGACATTTTTGAGAAATTTGGTTTAATTGAAAGAATAGGACAGAAAAACTTCTTTTTTAATACACACGATGCAGTGGCCTATTTCACTACAGATGATGAAGCAGCAGAAAAATATTGGTCACAGAAAGTATTGCAGACCAATGTGAAGTCGAAAAACTAATTGCTTTTAAACTTAACTGTCAATAGAATAACTTCACAGCTGTTGAAGACTTTACATCTGTCATTACAAATGAACTTTGGACATTTCCGATATTTTCCAGGCTAGCCAATTTATTGACAATAAAGTTTTGATAGGCTTCCATATCTTTTATCACTACTTTAAGCAAATAATCAAACTGCCCTGCTATGTGATAACAGGTAATCACTTCATCAAATTTCTTAATCTCCTCTTCGAATCGACTTAAAAAAGCTTTAGAATGCTCTTTCAGCGATACATTACAAAAGGCTACCAACTGAAACCCTAACTTCGAAGTATCAATGAGTGCGACATACTTTTGGATGAATCCATATTCTTCCAATTTCTTGATCCGCTCGTAAACGGGGGTAACCGTCATGCCCAAACGGGCGGCTATTTCTTTATTGGTCAACTTTCCATTGTCTTGCAAAATGTTCAATATCCGTTTATCTATTGCATCTAGTTGCTTCATTAAAGATTTTTTTTCTTAATAGAAACTAATAATCACAGCTCTCCAGAAAATTTCATTCCAATATACAATATGATAAGTTTTATTTTCTCCTATTAACAAAAATCATAGCAATTATCTACGCATACTATTAGATTTGAAGAAAAAAGCTATGAAACCAAATCAAATAAAACCACAAACCAGCATGATGGGACATGGCTATGAAGCTTCTGATTATGGAGGAGCTGTAAAATGTCCAATTTTTATGAGTTCTACTTATGTTTTTCCATCTGCCGAGGAAGGGAAAAGACAATTCGAACTTGCATATGGCCTTAGAGAAAGAGAACCCAATGAAAAGTCAAAATGGATTTACAGTCGAATCAATAACCCAAACCTTGATTTGGCAGAAAACCGTTTGAAACAATGGGAAAAAGCTGAAGAAGCCCTTCTTTTTTCTAGTGGGATGGCAGCTATTACCACTACCCTATTTACCTATTTAAGGCCTGGCGACTACATTCTTTATAGCAATCCGTTATATGGTGGGAGTGCTCATTTTATTCAGGAAATACTACCAGAATATGGAATCAATGTGATTTCATTCAATCAACATGATACTTTGCATTCTATCAAGTGTAAACTCATAGAAGCTAAGGCAACCAATAAGCTGAAGTTAATCTATGCTGAAACTCCGGCCAACCCAACCAATACACTTATTGATATAGCAATGCTGGCTGAATTAAGAGATACTTTATCTGAGCTTTCTAAGCCTCTTCTTTTAGTAGACAACACTTACATGGGGCCATTGTGGCAGCAACCATTAACTCTTGGTGCAGACCTTGTTCTGTACTCTGCTACTAAATACATTGGTGGACACAGCGACCTTATTGCTGGTGCTTGCCTGGGTAATAAAGAAATGGTTGCTCCTGTCAGAAACATGCGCACCTTCGTGGGTAGCATGGCTGATGCCAATACAGCTTGGTTGATATGCCGCAGTTTAGAAACTTTAAAAATTAGAATGGATATTCAAGCTCAATCTACCCTGATTGTTAGTCGTTTTCTTGCCAGTCATCCGAAAATAGATCAAGTATATTATCCGGGCCTGTTGACCGCTGAAGATGGTAAGCAGTATGAAATATACAAAAAACAATGTACTACCGGTGGTGGCATGATTTCCTTTACCATCAAAGGCGGAGAAAAAGAAGCTTTTCGCTTTTTAAATCATTTGAATACCATAAAATTAGCAGTAAGCTTAGGTAGTACAGAATCATTGGTCCAGCACCCTATTACAATGACACATGTTGGCCTGGATGAACAGCAAAAAGAAGAATTATCCATTACACCAAGCTTAATCAGGCTGTCTGTGGGGTTGGAAGATCCTAATGACTTGATCAATGATATTGAGTCAGCATTGAGTACGGTCAATAAATCAGCATTAGCCTTAGTACCGTGTAACAAAAGTTAATTAATATTTTGAAAGATCAGATTTTTAGCCTAGATGAGGCGCAGCACAGTAGCAATTCATATTGGTACG
>JBCBCD010000796.1:2420-3868 GCA_038530915.1 Bacteroidota bacterium | reverse complement strand
AGCTCCAAAAATCTGATCGATCAAAAACACTATTTATTTTTGTCCAACCACTTACTTCGTCCACGATTTAAGCCAAAAAAATGGCTGATTTAAAAAATTTGTTCAGTTCTCTATGGTATAATACCTCTTCTGAAAAACACAGTCTGGTAAGTGGATTGTTAAAATTTTAAATTATGTTCACCTAAACTCATTTACATTCCTTCAAATTTTCTTTGATCTGCTTGTAATTTTCCAGGAGATACATTTCCAATTGATCCAGAAATTCTAGCATTTTTAACATGCCTTCCCAATCGTCTCCTTGTAGTTTGTCAACGGTTTGATCAGTGACTTTAACTACCCTGTTTTGAAGATCGTATAAGCTACCCAAATTAAGTAGGCAATCGTAATTCAATTCATGAAGGATGTCAATAGATCGTGCGGTCTGCCAAGCAATATCACTCAATTGCGTTATTTCAAAATTAACACTAAAACCACCAATATATTCTACAGAATCTTTATTAATAATAATGGAGTCATTGACATGGAAAAAATCGGGATGGTCTTTTTGAAATTGTCTCAACATCACGGGGGTTGTAAAGAGCATATCTGGATCTGAAGGGTGCCTCAAGTCACTAACTGCATAAAAAGCTTCTACTATACCTTTATTATTTATTCTAGCCGAGTCTAACCCTTGGGTATTTTGTTCAATTTCTTCTGCTATCTTTTGTATGGCTAAAGTCTTGGCTTGATTGGTCTTTTGTGCTGCATTGTAATTATTGAACCAAATGGCCAGGTTGATCCCAATGAAAATAAGAGCGATCTCACCCAAGATATATTTCCAATCAAATTTTCCTTTTAACTTTAAAAAACTCATGTCGCTTTATTTCATTGCATAATTATAGCCTTCCCTCAAGAGGTCTATTACTTCTTCTGTCACTTCCAATTCGTGTTTTACTCGAATGTGATATACAAAAACGTTTCTATATTCTCCTACTTTTTTAAAGATCTCACTTTCCAATGGTTGATCGGAATAAAACTTGATGTCCAACTCTTTTGACATAGGTTTAATTATCAACCATGCCTTTTTGTTTGCAAAAACAATGGCATTTTTTGCTGGCCCCACAGAATTGGGATCCCAATCAATGACAGCAGTCAAAATCTTATCGAATGCCAAAACCAAACCATCCGGTTTTCCTTCAAAAAACTCACCAATATCTTTGGTCTCACAAGCATGAGATTGATTCTTTGTTTTGAAGTGTCTTTCACATTTTGGGCAGATCCACATATTTAAGATGTATTTCGTTTTTTAATCAATAGCTGAATCAGTTTAATAATAGGATTTTATTTAATGTTTCTGGGTCTAAGCGTTTAACGGTCTAATTTCCTGTTAAGTAGATATAGCCTTTTTTGAAAAATAAAGAAATCACTAAAAATATTTGAAACCTCAAAACATATTAGCATTTTCCATT
>JBCBCD010000796.1:0-2320 GCA_038530915.1 Bacteroidota bacterium | reverse complement strand
AGACCATTAGACCATTAGACCATTAGACCATTAGACCATTAGACCATTAGACCATTAGACCATAACAAAATAAGATAACAATCCGATTACTGAGATAACTCACTTTTTACCTATCTTTTTCGAAAATTCTAAAAAGTAAAACACTTACAAATGAAACTGATTATTCATATCCTTTGTGCATTAGTCATTTTTTGCACAGCCTTAAGTGGACAAGATAAACCGCCATTTACCAGAATGGATGTTTTTGAATTGGAATGGGTTGCCGACCCACAGATCTCTCCGGATGGCAATCATGTTGTCTATGTACGTCGTGGAATGGACATCATGAAAGATAGGCGCCAATCCCGGTTGTGGATTTACAGTGCCAATACCAATTCCAGCACAAAGTTAACGAGTAGAGATGTTAGTGAATCCAATGCCCGATGGTCACCGGATGGGACACGTATCGCATTTACCAGTTCTACGGATCAAGGCAGTGAAATCTTTGTTTACTGGATGGAGACAGGTAAGGTGAGTAGACTGACCTCTTTGAATCGTTCGCCCGGCGGATTGAGTTGGTCAACTGATGGTAAGCACATCGCATTTACCATGCATGTACCGGAAGCTTATCCTACCTTAGTAAAGGCGCCCAAAAAGCCGACAGGTGCACAATGGGCTGCAGCACCTAGAGTTACGACAAGGCTGAAGCACGAAGCAGATGGTTCTGGCTATATGGAACCTGGTCATCGACATATTTTTGTTGTATCAGCAGAAGGAGGTTCTGCACGCCAGATTACTTCGGGAGATTTTCAGCATCGTTCTACACCTGTCTGGACAAAGGATGGTCAATCTTTGATTTTTTCTTCTAATAGAAATGAAGACTGGGAATATGATTTCCGCAACTCAGAAATTTACTCAGTTGAAATGGCAAGTGGAAAGGTAAAAACATTAACAGACCGCAATGGTCCAGATAATGGCATAGCAATTTCTCCTGATGGAAAAACGATCGCTTATCTGGGCTATGATGATAAAGTACAAACTTATCAGGTCAATCACATTTATTTGATGAATGTGGATGGTTCTGATAAACGTAGGATAGATACCCAATTGGATAGAAATCCGGCACTTTTAAAGTGGGCTTCTAATAGCAAAGGCTTGTATTTCCAGTATGATGATGAAGGAAACACAAAGATTGGCTATACCACGCTTGAGGGAGATGTGAACAAAGTGGCAGATAACCTGGGTGGAACAGCAGTAGGACGACCTTATGGTGGTGGATCTTACTCTGTTTCTAAAAATGGCATCTTTGCTTACACTCATACCGATCCTTATCATCCTGCAGAACTGGCTCTTTTAGATCAAGCTGGAGCTGAACCCAAAATGTTAACCAATTTGAATGACGATATCCTGGGGCAACGTACACTTGGAAAGTTGGAAGAAATCTGGTATAAATCCTCTGTGGATGGTAGAAGGGTACAAGGCTGGATTGTCAAGCCGCCCTTTTTTGATGGCTCTAAGAAATACCCAATGATCGTAGAAAATCATGGTGGACCGATTTCCAACTATGGTGATCGTTTTTCTCCAGAGGTTCAATTGTATGCGACTGCGGGCTATGTCGTTTTTTATCCAAACCCAAGAGGGAGTACCAGTTATGGAGAAGAATTTGGTAATCTGCTTTATCACAATTATCCAGGCGATGATTACCACGATGTGATGGATGGGGTAGATGCCATGCTTGAAAAAGAATACATTTCTGAAGACAGTCTTTTTGTGACCGGTGGCAGTGCCGGTGGTATTATGACGGCCTGGATCATCGGAAAAAACAATCGTTTCAGAGCAGCCGCTGTAGTAAAACCAATCATGAACTGGATCAGTAAAACACTTTATGCTGATAACTATTATGGGTATGCTAACTCAAGATTCCCTGGCCAGCCATGGGAGAATATCGATACTTATATGAAGTTTTCACCCATCTCCTTGGTAGGAAATGTAGAAACACCCACTTTGGTCATGGTAGGTATGGCAGATTTGCGCACTCCTCCCGGCGAGGCGAAAATGCTTTACCACGCCCTAAAATTGAGGAAGATAGAAACAGCACTGGTAGAGATCCCCGGATCTTATCACAATATTGCAAACAGACCGAGTCAGTTGATCACAAAGATTGATCATATTGTAGCTTGGTTTGATCAGTATAGGAAGTAGGGTTTAAGGATATGGCGTTTGAAATAAAAAACCCAAGAAGCTGTTTAAATTTAACCAAATGGTTCTATTACCTCCCTTTTTGGATCACTTTGCGTTGCGAAAATCCTCATTTAGCTAGGCTAAACTCCGGTTTTCGCGC
>JBCBCD010000795.1:0-3869 GCA_038530915.1 Bacteroidota bacterium | reverse complement strand
GGATAAGGGAATTCCCTTATCCGCAAGTCGCCTGGAAATGTCAGCTTCACTAATCGAAATACCTAGTTGTTTCAGCTCTTCTCTTTCACCCAACAAAGCTTTTGTAAGGATATTAGAAACTTCTGTTGACTCTATCTGTCCACCGGTCCATTCTGCTAAAGCACCGGATAAATCAACCAGGTTGGTAGAAATGTCGGCTGCTTCTTTTCTTGTGAACTTCATAGGAATGAGTAAATCAGCAGCTGCGGTAGTAGCATTAATATATTCTCCGGCTGTCAGTCCCATGGCATTAGCATTTTCATTTGCCAGATTTGTAACTCTTGCCAATTCATCACCTAAAACTGTTTTGGCTTTTTTCCCAAGGGCTTTCATTTTCCCTCCAAGCTTAAATAACTCAGTCCCGTAATCTATAATTTGATCTACAGTGAATGCAATACCAGCAGCCCCAGCTATGGTGCCCAGACCACCGGTAATTTTTGAGAATACCTGCGTGTAAGCACCTGCAGCTTTAGTATTTCCTTCCAAATCTTTTTTGATGGGTTTGAGTTTCTGTCTATGCTCAGCAATGATCTTATTGACCCTACTTAGTTCAGCCGTTGTTTTGTTGTAGTCATCACTACCAATCACCATATCATTCAAAGCCCTTCTCAGGGTTCTGGCTTCGCCCTTGATGGTTTTGATCTGATTGGCTACCTGTTTGCCGTTGATGAATATGGATACTTGCCGCCTAGCCATTTATCTTTCTTTTGCGTTTTAAAGAATCTTGAGTATTGTCAATGTTGGGTAGTACAGCCAGTATTTCTTCGATGGCCAGGTCTGCATATTCTGTCTCGATGATTTCGCCTAGTTTACTTACAGCGAGAGGAAGTACTGATCTTAACCATGGCTTTTCTGCACTTTTAGCTGCCGGACTGCCTGCTTTACGATCTTTCCCCACACCATATTCCAGGTAGAGTCCATAATCGATGAAAGAGAATGAGATCTTTTGGAGATCACCATCCTTGATTTTCAATTTATGTCGGATGGATTTTTCTAGTTTCCCTTCACCTTCTCGTTCGGTAAGTTGACTGATTAAGTTGTCTTTGGTGAACTCGGCCCATTTTTCTAATGCATTGTCAAAGTAACGGATCCGTTCTACCAGGTTTACGGTTTCTCTTGCCATAGCTTATAGTCTTTTGATTGCTTTTCCTTCAGTATGGTCACAAGTCGGATAATTGCTGCAGCACCTGCCACGACCATAGCCAGAAAACCAATTGATCGTGCTTTCGCATCGTTCATTTTGTGTTGCTTCCTGCCTTTCCTGCTCAGCAGTAGCAAGAGCTTCGATGTGAGCTTTGTAAAGCTCGAATTGATCCAGGTTATTTTGTAGAAACTCTGTGATGCTGTAGATGTATCGATCTGCTTTCAATTGTTCTTTGGTGGCAAGTAAGCCGGTAGCTTCCAGACTTGCATTGAGTTTAGTCTGGTATGCCTGATCACCGCTTGATTCATTTTGAACGATTCGATTGCCTTCTAGTCGCACCCACATGCGTACGAGCGATTCTTGGATGGTGAAATGGACAATGGCCTTTCTACACAACTCCAGTAGTTCTTTTTCTTTGGCATTCAAATTGCCTTCAAGTAGTTTGGCAAATTGCTCTTGTCCAAGGGTAGGCAAGATGGCAAAATATTGTACATCCTCAATCACGCTTAGGATCTGCTCAAAGGTGTAGCGGTTGATAGAAAAAGAATAGTACTTCCTGAATTCAGTAGCATAATTAATCAGGAGTGCTTTTCGAGTAGCGTAGGCATCGCTGCCAGTATACAAAGGATAAGTATCAGCATTTTTATCTAAGAATTTTTGAAGGCGTTCCAGTGCTTCATAACCTTGAAAGAGGTGTACTTCACGGTATTGATTTTCCTGGTATTTGTAGGGTGTTTTCATGCTATCACTTTCCATGCGAAACATGCCACCTTCACCCATCATGATATTCCCAATCTTACTGTATTCGTATAGGCTGAGCATGGCCAATGGCTTTTGGATGTAGGGGAGGAGCTTGATATGATTGGTATCACTGCTTCCTGCATCAAACTTAGTAAGTGCATCATCCCATAACTCTTCACCAATAAATGGAATGATGTGATTGTAGGCTGTTTCCTCAATGGTGGGTTTGATACTCTCTAGTTCTAAAGAGACATTAGCAGCTCCCCCTATGAAGCTTTTGAAGTTGGAAATATCTGTAAATAGCATGTTAGAAGTTTTCGTGAATCGTTTTGATGAGTAGGATCATATCATGTGGAGCAACTCCACCAAATGGTCCATCGCTGTTGTTGGCTCCGCCAAACCAGGGAGCTATCGATCTGCTATATCTTGGATTCTTCCTCAAGTTCACTTCGATCTGATTGGTGAATTGCTGGCTATGGTTGGTAAAAATGATGCCCCACTTTTTGTCATCATATCGCTGGAATTCTATGGTGACCAGGTCACCGGTGTTTGCAATCAACATAATTTCGTCAGATAAGCCTCTACCAATAAATCGCTTGTACTTTCTGTGGACGTAAGAGGTGAGTTCAAAACGGCTGCTATCTACATTGTAACGCCAGGCCCACATGATGGCATCTTTGTCATTGCGTTTCCAGTCCTGAGATAAGCCGGCACCTTTGTTCCAATCCCATTGATCGAGATCGCCTTCAAAATCGTATTCGCAAGACTCAGGAAAGACTACAGCATATTCAATTCGACCTAAGTCTTTGTGTCTGTAAAGGTTGGTACGGGTAGGTTTGAAGCGGTGTTTTCCAATTTCTACATAATAAGGATCAAAGCCGGAAAGATCTATTGAGGCCTTAGGATCCTCATATTGTAAAGTGCTTATTTCCGGATTACCATAACTGATTTGCCCCTTTACAACAGAAACGGCTAAGAATTCGAGTGCTACAATGAGATAAGCTATCCAAATAAAAGAAGAAGATCTCATGTTGAAAAAGTAATTCATGATTGTAATTTTTATGTGGTTTGAATAGTTGTGTTGCTAGGCTCCAGACCATCCTCCTGTTTATTGGTGGTGGTATGAGTCGTGTGATCGATGAAGAAAGTGATGTCCCAGGCCGGATTGGTTCGGGCGTTGTACTGAGCAATCCAATTGAGCGATTCCAAAAGGATTTGCTGATCGATTGTGTTTAGGCTAATTTCTGTATTGAAACTTTCGCGCTGATCGGATCCACTGCCGGCACCCATCTTACCTCCTTCCGGAGCCAGTCCAATTTGAGAAGGATGCAGCCCCAGGGATTGTACAATCTGAGCATCAGCAATATTGGAAGAAGGCACCCAAGCATCCTTTTTGACCTTGTCATCTACCGCTACGATTTCCACTTTGCCTTCTGCTTGTCCCATTTCATGACGGAATACGGTAGCAATGGAAGAGAAGGCATTCTTGGTTCCTTTTAGATTGTCGTTGATCGTATCGATGGTTTGATCAATGATCTTGTTTCTTTGCGCGTGTGTATAGGTAGTCCAATCCGGAAAACGAATATGAAAGTAACTTTCAGGAATAAGCACATGATACTTCAAAATGATCTGATTGCGCATCATGGCATTGACTACTTCCGGCACTTGTTTAGCCACTTCCATCCATCCATTTTTACGGAAAAGACCTAACCAGAACGGATAAGCATAGTAATGGCCCGGAGTTGGAAACTTAGCATGCCATGCAAACTTATAGCCTCTCAATTTTCTCAAAAAAGATTCCTGAAGCTGCATATCCATGAGAGGAATCCGCTTAATGTCTTTGGTTAGTGGAGACCATGACCAGCCATATTCTTTTGAATAAAGTAAATGCTCGGACCTGTAAGTTTTTTGACTTTCTATAGCTAGTCTGCAATACTCAGCTTCT
>JBCBCD010000794.1:0-3881 GCA_038530915.1 Bacteroidota bacterium | reverse complement strand
CGTTGTAGCAACGTTCGGCTTTATTTTAATAGCTTTAATTTTTATGTTAGTCCTCAAAATTTTTCAAAAACTCATCCACTAGCCTTTTTGAAACAGATCTACCACTTTCTCCCGCTATGGCCAAAGTCTCTGCTTTTTTTGCTGCATCGTATGCTTTGCCCTTTTTACCATTGTTCAATAAAATAGAAGCATAATTCAAATGGTGGGCAAAATTATCACTTTTATCCGCTGCTGTTTTTGCCAAATCCTCAGCAAATTCCATTGCCTTAGGCGTACTTTTCAAAGTCTTAGTGATTTGTACGGATAATTCGTGGAAGCTTCCTTTATCTTGCTTATCAAAGGTCTTAGAAAAATCTTTGGCTGCTTTCAAATAGCTCTCTGCATCTTTTACCACCTTGTAATACTCCATCTTTGAGGATGCTACGAAAGCATCAGCTAGTTCAGGTGCATTATTGTCTGCTTTTTCAATTGCTTCTTCCAACAACATTTCACTCCTGTAGTCAATGGCTTTATCTACCGTTGCCTTACAGGCACCTATTACTTTCTCTTCTACAGCCAATTTTGAAAAAATAGCTTCAATTGGGCTTCTGTATTCGATCAATTGATCGAAAATGCGAGAGTCTGCTTCGGTAGTTCCTTCGTAGATGATCTTGTATTTATCTTCCAAAGATAAATTCTCCTGATTTCTCAAATATTCATTAGTAATCTTCAAGCTTGGTTTTCCAGCCTGATTCAATGCTTTAATGTAATTGTAAACCAACTCTGGGCTGCGATCTCCTTTTTCGTAAGCTTCAGCATATGCACCGCTTCTATCCGCTTTACCCAATGCACCTTGGCCTACCTGAATGAAATCTTTTGCTTGCAAGGCACCTCTGATTTGTTGTACTACTTTCCCATCGTAATCAATGTAGAAAAGTGTTGGAAATGCAGTTACAGGATACTTCTTCCTAAACTCAAGCCCCTCTCCTCTTTCCATATCTAATTTGACATTCACAAAATTCTTATTGTAAAATTCCCCGACCTCATTGTCTGTAAAAACCATCTTCGACATTCTCTTACAGGGGCCACACCATACTGCATAAGCATCCACAAAGATTACTTTACCTTGCTTTTTAGCTTCCGCTAGAGCTTCATTCCAGCTTCCTTCAAAAAAATCAATTCCTTGTGCTGTTATTGCTGTAGAAAAAAACAAAGCAAATACCAATAAATAATATCTCATCGTATTAAAACTTAGGTGTTGAAAAAATTCAATTAAATAAGGCTGTCTCATCCTGCGGATTCGCCAGCAAGAAAAAGGCACTTAAGTTGATTTCGATAAAAAAGCTAGCTTTTTTATCGAAATCAACTTGAACGTACTTCTAATAAATACAAAAATAGTTAAGATGAATTGGCTACCAAAATTATACGGTGTCGTTAACGAGCCATATCAAAATGTTAAATGTCATTTTATTTCAATTGTTGTATTAAACGCCTAGGCTTTTTTATAGTCTAATCATAAAAACAAAAAAACCATGCGAGAAATCAATCACTTATATTGGCGAGCTGGCTTTGGTATCGCACCTGGTGAATGGGAGCAATATCGAAAGCTTTCTCGCACAAAAGCTGTCAATCAACTTTTCAGTCAAGCTAAAAGCAGCTTTAGCCAGCCTGTGAGAACAACGATAGAAGAAGGTATTGATCCCAGAAAACTATCGCAAGCCAAACGTCAGGAAATGGCTAGGGCTGAGCAGCGAAAAGTAGCTGATGTTATTTTTGATTGGTATTCTTATATGGGTGATTCAAATTATAGTCCCCTTTTAGAACGTATGACTCTTTTCTGGCATGGTCATTTTGCTTGTCGATCCAGATCAGGTAAACTGGCTGCAAATCAAATCAATGCCATTCGCAAACATGCCTTGGGTGATTTTAGGAGTCTCTTGGTAGCAATTTCCAAAGATCCTTCTATGATCCGCTACCTTAATAATCAACAAAACCGAAAAGGGAAACCCAATGAGAACTTCGCCCGCGAACTAATGGAACTCTTCACCATCGGTCGAGGCCATTATACTGAAAATGACATCAAGGAAGCTGCTCGTGCATTCACCGGTTGGACTTCCAATTTTAGTGGCGAATATGTTTTCAGAAAGTTCTTCCATGATTATGGAGAAAAAATGTTCATGGGGAAAAAAGGGAATTTCGATGGAACTGATATCATCGATATTATCCTGGAAAACAAAGCTACTGCCTTATACATCACCAATAAGATTTATAAGTACTTCGTAAATAGTACTCCTGATGAAGCCATCGTAAGGAGCTTAGCCAATCAATTTTATAGTTCCAACTATGATATTTCAGCTTTAATGCGTACGATCTTTGAAAGCGATTGGTTTTACAGCAAAAAAAATATGGGTCATAAATTTAAATCGCCTGTAGACCTAGTAGCAGGATTGATGAAAACCATGGACCTTAAGTTTGAAGAAACATCGGCTATGGTCTTCGTACACCGCTCGCTGGGACAAACCTTATTCAATCCACCCAATGTAGCCGGATGGCCGGGTGGCAAAGCCTGGATTGATAATTCTACTTTGATGCTTAGACTAAATATGGTTTCTATCCTCATGACCAGCAAGGAAGTGAATCTGCGCACTAAAGATGAGTTTGAGGCCAAACAAAGAAGCAAGGCCACCAAGAGACTTCAGGCAAGCATTGATCTTGAACCTATGATCAACTTATTGAGTTCATTATCGGATCAACGGATTTATGATTATCTAAAAGAATATTTATTACTCAGTCCTTCAAAAACCAATGAGCTTATGTTTAGAAGGTTAGCCGCTGATGCAACGGATAGAAATGATTTAGTGAAACGTGGCTTACTATTTTTCTGTAGTCTTCCTGAGTACCAACTTTGCTAATTCCCTCAAAAAAAAGAAAATGAAAAGAAGAGATTTTGTAAAAAATTCTGCTTTAGCATCATCTGCTTTTTATGTGCCTTCATTCTTAAGGCAATTCCAAAAGACCAAATCTTTTTCAAGTAGATCAGGTAAAATACTGGTAGTTATTCAATTGTCTGGTGGCAATGATGGGTTGAATACGGTCGTCCCTTTCAATAATGACATCTACTATAAAAGTCGTCCTCAACTGAATATTCCCAAAAATGAAGTCCTAAAACTAACCAATGACTTAGGTTTTAACCCCAACCTGCAGGGCTTACGTACTCTTTATGATGAAGGTTTGCTTAGCATAGTCAACAACGTTGGTTATCCCAATCCCGATCGTTCTCATTTCCGTTCGATGGATATATGGCATACTGCCAGCGACAGCAATGAGTACCTGACTTCAGGCTGGATAGGTAGATACCTGGATAGTTACTGCCAGGATGAAGCACCTTATCATGCGTTGGAATTGGATGATAGTTTGAGTCTTGCCCTGAAAGGTCAGGATAAGAAAGGATTTGCGATGAGTAATCCAACTCAACTAAAGAGAATGACAAATAACAAGATTCTCAAAACCATTTCAAAGCTGGGACAAGATCACCATGATCACGAACATGAAGAAGTAGCTTATCTTTACAAAACCTTAATTGATGCAAAATCTTCTGCCAATTATCTTCATGAAAAGTCAAAAGTATACAAATCTACAGTTGGCTATCCCCAAACTGCCTTTGGTAAAGATCTAAAGCAAACTGCCGAGTTGATTACAGCGGATAACGATACTCAGATTTATTACCTGAGTTTGACAGGATTTGACACCCATGCCAATCAAAAGAATCAGCAAAACAGATTGCTTAAACAATATGCTGATGGCATTAACGCTTTTGTGCAAGACTTGCAAAAAAATGATCTCCTTAAAGATACTTTGATTGGCATGGGTGTCAAATCCTGTCAAACTCAGGTAATAAATCT
>JBCBCD010000793.1:0-3892 GCA_038530915.1 Bacteroidota bacterium | reverse complement strand
AATGATGTGTGCCGATAGGTACACTATATATTGCGTACCTATCGGCACGCTTATGTGATCGTCTACGTAAAGGCTAATCATATTTTGCCCTTACAGGGCTATTATATTTAATCATCATATATTTTGCTACTATACCCTTTGAGCAAAGTGACAAAGTAGTAGTACTTACGAAGGAAATCCGGCCGCTAAAGAGAAATCTCCGGAATATTACGAAAAAGCTCTCCCCTTTCTCATTGCCATCCTGTTGCAATTGAGCAGCTTGAAACGGATGAAAAATTGCTTATTTTTTTTCAGGAATGTCTTTTTCGGTTAATTCTACCAGTTTGAAATGATCTGATTCATAGAGTACATCATTGCCATCAGGATTAGGTACAGCCGTAAATTGTGGTGGCATTACACCTTTGCCATTCCTTGGTCCAGGTCCGGGAGGAAACATATGATTTTTTTCGTTCAGTGGAACCAGGCTCAATACCTGATCGTACTTAGCAAAATCCTCTGAGGCCAATGCCATGGCTTGCCCTGCTTTGGTCTCCAATTCCCATGCAACCCACCATTCTAAACCATGCCTTGCTATGATTAAAGTATTATCAGGATCTTCTAGGGTGGTTTTTATTTCCTGAAGGTCTCCATAGGCTTCATCTGTTAAAGTTGGATTGCGAGGGTTTACAAAAGTCATCAATAAGGTTCCAACTATAACCAATGAAAAACCGATTTTTGAAACCCACATCCAGCCTTTTGACAATTGATTTTGCATGGCAAAAAATAAGACTACCAGAGGTAGAAAAGCAATAAGACTGAACCTACCGGTATATTGCATATCTAACATGGGGAAAAAGAGTAGAATAAGGGATATTGAAAGTGTAAGTATGGCTGTTTTCTGCAAATGAGAAAGTGAATGCCTCCACTTATATACTATACTCAAACCTATGCCTGCTGGAAGGCTGTACAATATCAGGTTTAATAGATTGGGCGGAGCTAAAAACATAGGATGTCCAAATAATATAGCACCAATGTTCAATAGACGTTCAGCTCTGACAGGGTCAAATATAAAAATCAAAACCAAGCCCAAGCCACCAAGCAAGACAGCAGGAAGAATGGCTTTCCATTTGTATTCAACCATCAAACCGATCAGAACCATAAAAAGCGTCACTGAAAAAACGCCAAAGTGACTTAAACCAGTAATCAATAGAAAAGTACTTAGTAGTATTATATCCTTTATCGACTTGCTTTGGATGAACTTGAAAAAGTAATACAAACTGAAAGTCATAAAGGGTAAGGCAAAAGAATTCTTTTGCAAATCGGAAGTCAGGAAAACAGGTGCAAAAGATAGACAAGCAAAAGCGACCAACACCACTTCCAAGCTCGTCACTTTATCTTCTTTAATAAATAATCCAGCGAGCCAATAAAGAGGCAACACCAAAAGCCCAATAAAAAAACTATCGGATAACTTGACTACGGTAACAATTAAAGATTCGATAGTAGCTGATGAAAAGAAAGAGACGATTTTAACCAAAAAGGCATTCAAGTAGAAGTACAATGGCATATCTGCAAAAGCCAACATATTTCCATCCAATATAGACCTTACTTGTACAAAATAATATGCTCCGTTGATACCGGAGATCAAAGGCGTACGAAAATTAATATATAATCTTACAGCCAGCAGAATTAATGCGAAGGATAAATATAAATGCTTTCTTTTCATTGACGTATCGTTAGGATGTTAGAAATGATCGTATCTATCCTTTTGATGCCTATATGAAGAGAACCTTGCGATCGATTTAACATTTTTTCATGCTAGCATGCTGTTATATTTTTATGTTAGAAGTTAAGTCTAGGGTGTTGTGGTAAAATTCCTCTACACACTACACCCTAAACACTACACAAACATTACAAAGTTTCTTTCAACTTCTCTTTCAACTGACCAATATGCTCTTCGTTATAGCCCAGCACTTTTAGAGCTATTTTCCCTTCCTGATCAATCAAAATAAAAGAAGGGACCTCTGAAATGGCAAAAGCATTAGAAGCTTGTGGTTGATTAAACAGATGGACCCATTCGATACCTAGTTTTTCAATTCCTTTTTCCCATGCATCTTGTCTGAAATCGTGAGAAATACCAACTACGACCATTTCATCTTTATCATATTGTGCCAGTACTTCTTTCAATTGAGGTATTTCCGCTCTACAAAACTGACACCAGCTTGCCCAGTAGACCAACAATACTGGCTTTTTATTGAAGTACTCTTCTAGTTCAAACTCATTACCTTCTTTGGTAGTAGCAATGATATTGGGTGCTTCATCACCTATTTTCAATTGCTTGGCAAAAAGAAGTGCACGTATATCCTCGCCTACTTTAGACTTTTTGTAGGCTTTGGGAAAAGAACTTTCAAATACTTCTGTCAAAACCAATGGATCAATTTTAGTTTTGATCAATTCATCTTTGAATACCAGAAAAGACTGATATTTATCTGGATTTGACTTCACAAAATTCAATTTGATTTCATTCAGGTCGGAAATTAATACATCTACAATAGCCGAAAGAGAATCATTTCCACTTTGAAGTGCTGTACCATTTTTATTAAAAAATGACTTCAATTTATTTTCTCCCTCTGCTTTATAAAGATCAAAAGCACTTTTCCCTTCTTCGCTTAAGTCTAAAGCATTGACTAGTTTGAATTGAGCAAGTGGTAAATCAGTTTCCAAAAAACTGATAGTCGCATCAGCTTTTTCATTAACTAAGAAGGATTGTTTGTAGAATTGATTGGGTTGGTCTGAGGGATATGTGATTTCCAAGATTGCATAAGGAGCATAAAAGGCTGTTGAAATGCTTAATTTCCCTTGTTGCATATCAAGCGGTACTTTTGCTTTGCCGTTTCCGGTATCACATACAATTGATAGTTTCTGTGTTTCCAAATTGCTAGGAAAATAAATGTCGGCATTAAAGTTTTGTTGAGCAGTTAGGCACGACCCAAGCCCTATGCATAAGATCGCACTTAGCATCCAATGAAGTTTCATCATATTAATTTTTAGTGGTATAAAACTACTTTACGAAGCAATAGCAGACTTGACTCGAGTATTTGTTTTTTGCTGGCCAACATTTCTAGAGACAGGAAAGTATTTGATGGGTTGCGGCTCGAATGTTTTTTTATAAAAAATAAAAGCCTCAGTAGGTAGTTGATTAACTTTTTTGCATCTTTTTACTGTATAAAATCATCCAAAAGTACTGTATATGAAAATTAAAGAAAACATTACCAAGCTTAGCTTAGTTAAATTTACTTTATTGCTTCTTTTAAGTATTGCTTTCTGTATTCCTCTCCATGCTCAAATTGTAAAAGGCAAAGTCGTTGATGCAAAAACCAAAGAATCGCTTCCTTTTGTTCACATAGGAGTATACAATCAAAATGTTGGTGTCATATCTGATGACCTGGGTAACTTTAGAATCAACCTAAAAAATATGTCCCAGAGTGACAGCCTGGTTTTTTCCATAATAGGGTATGCTGATAAAGCCATTAAAATAAGTGATTTAGATAATAATTTTAATGAAGTTACTATGGATGCCTTTAGTTACCAGATCAAACCAATAGTCGTCACTCCCGAAGACAATGCACCTATTAAAAACTATGGCCTTGTCAAACCTTCTAAAACGACCATTGGCCAAAGTGGGATAAAAGATTTTGGCTTTGGTGGAGAATGGGGAATACTGATAAAAAATGAAGGCGACACCTACCTAATGGAATCCATCCATTTCCACACGCGTTTCAATACGATGGACAGTGTATTATTCAGAATGAATGTTTATGAAGTATCCAATGGAATGCCTGGTCGTTCTTTGTTGGACAAGGAAGTTTTTACCAAGAGTTATAAACAAGACAAGTGGATAAGAGCAGAATTGGGA
>JBCBCD010000792.1:0-3897 GCA_038530915.1 Bacteroidota bacterium | reverse complement strand
TCCTTCTTCTGCATACCAAATCTGATCGTAAGTGGGTTCCACAGCAAAAGTACCATCTGGATTGATTAAGCCATATTGTCCACTTTCTGCTCGTACCGGAGCTAAGCCTTCCCTGAAATCTCTTGCGGTTTTGTATTGAAAAGGAATGATTTCTTCTGCATTTAAGTCTAGAAAACCATACTGTCCCTCATTTTTTACCCTACATAAGCCATCAGAAAAAGGAGAGACACGTTCATATCGGATGGGGATGACTACTTTTCCAGTGGTGTCGATTAAACCATACTTCCCCAGTCGGCCAACATTGGCATAGCCATTTTCAAAATTTGGTGCTGCATTTTCGTAAATGGCCTGGATAACAACATCTCCATTTTTATTGAGGTAGCCATATTTTTCTTCAAACCTGAAACGTATTAATCCATCATTTAAATCCTGTAATTCTTCGTATTGCGGTTGGATAACCCAATTTCCAGTTTTGTCTATAAAACCCATTTTGTCTTCAAAGGTCAAAACTCGTGCAACCCCTTCTTTAAATGACCAGGCACCCTTATATTGTATTGGGATGACAACATCACCTTGACTATTGATAAATCCGTATTTGCCATCTTTCAAGACCACGCAAGTGCCTTCTGAAAAATCTCTTACCTCATCAAATTGATCAGGAATGACTAGTTCTCCAGACACATTAATAAAACCCCACTTATAAGCGGGAGGGACATAATCGTCCTCAGCAGGTGGAAGAATGACGTTACCATCATCGTCTTTTCCTAATTTTGGATTGCGTTTGGGATCATCTGGTTGGCATGAAGAAATACCTAAAAGAATGAATGTCAACACTATTAATTGAAAGCACTGCCTCATTTTTTGATTATTTTGTACTAGAAGTTTTCTGTGGTTTTACATCAAAATCAATGGCTCTTTTTATTAAATCTTCATGTCTCGCTTCGTAAAGCTCATCATATTTATCTTTGTCAAAACGATATAATTTTGCCGGGCGATGAGCTACTCCTTCTTGTATGCCACTTTCTTGCAATACACCCATTTTTAAGATGCGTGTTCTGAAATTTCGTTTATTAAGTGGAGCTTCTACTCCTAATATGGTTTCGTACAACTTTTGGAGTTGCGTCAATGTAAACTGTTCAGGTAATAGCTCAAAACCTATCGGCTGATAACGTACCTTCGCTCTTAATCTTTCAATGGCGACTTGCAAAATATTCTTATGATCAAAAGCTAAGGCTGGTAGATCATTAAAATCAAACCAATTAACTTCTCTGGCATCAGATGAAGCTCTTACAGGATGCTTTTCTAAATTAACCAAGGCATAATAGGCAATACTGATCACTCGACCCCTGGGATCCCTGATGGGAGATCCAAAAGTATACAATTGCTCAATGAACACATCTTTTATGCCTGTTTCCTCTTCTAATTCTCTCAAGGCTGCCGTTTCTAGGTCTTCCTTCATGTCTACAAAACCACCGGGCAAGGCCCACTCATTGATGTAAGGTTCATTTTTTCTTTGTATAAGCAAAACTTTGAGTTCAAACTGATCCGTCATGCCAAAAATGACACAATCCACCGTTACTGCTGGTCTTGGATATTCGTAAGTATATGGCATGAATCAAAAAAGTTGTTTTAGTTTTCCAATGAAATACAACGAAGCTGCTTAAAAAACGTTCTTTGGAATTAGAAAGCAAAAAAATAAATAAATATAGAACTCTCAAGAAATGTAATGTTACATTAATCATTGAGTTTGCTTTTTTGTCTAAGGTCGAAAAAATAGTATTTATTATGTATAAGGATATATGGTGTACAAATATAGATTAGACCTTCGACTTTAGACCATCAAGGGTTTATTAAAGACATAATTCGTCTTAAAGTACAAACATTAATTGACGAGGAATTTATTATAATACTAATTTAAGTCATACTCCATAAAGAATGCAGAAAATCATTTTTATTCTTTTAGCCATACTACCTTCCCTTTCTCTTGTTGCACAAAATGATGGCCCCTGGAAGGAATTTACAGATTATGAAGGCCGATTTAAAGTAAAACTCCCAGGAAAATTTTCTCATAAAATTGATACTGTCGAAACTCCTGTAGGTCCATTGGCTTATCACATTTACTTTTACAACAATCCATCTGATAATCCTGATAATGTGTTTTACATGATCAGTTATTGCGACTATCCTGATGAAACGGTGCATTCTGATTCAACTACTTTGTTGGAAGAGTTTTTTGATGCCTCTATGGATCAGGCTGCTACAGCTGTTAATGGAGAACTCACCTATCACAATGAAGCATGGTTGGAAGGGTATCCCGGAAGACTTTGGCGGATAGATTATTTGGATAGAAAAGCATTGGTAAAAACCAAGGCTTTTATGGTCGATCAAAGGTACTATGCGATACAAGTTGTAACGATACAACAGAAAAGCCTCAATTTGTCAACCAATAAATTCATGGATTCCTTCCAGCTATTGGAATGACTTATTTTGGAAAACTCTAGGACGCTTCTTACTTTTGGCCTATTAAAAAGTATGCAATGTCTAAAGTCGCTGTTTTTCCAGGCTCATTTGATCCCATCACGATTGGACATGTAGATCTGGTTCGTCGTGCATTACCTTTATTTGATAAAATCGTGATTGCGGTTGGGGTTAACTCAACAAAGAAATACCTGTTTAATCTAGAACAGCGAATCTATTGGTTGAGAGTGGTCTTCGCAAAAGAACCAAGAGTGGAAGTAGATTCTTTTGCTGGCTTAACGGCTGATTTCTGTAAAGAGATTGGAGCTCGTTACTTAGTAAGAGGCTTAAGAAATGCTTCAGATTTTGACTATGAAAAAACCATTTCGCAGTTGAATAATATCATCGGAGAAGGAATAGAAACCATGTTTTTAATTGCACAACCTGGTTACTCACACATCAGTTCTACCATTGTGAGAGAAATTATTAAAGGCGGTGGTGATGCTAGTCCTTTCTTACCTCCTGAAGTAGTAGTAACTAAAGACAACCTAATTGGGTAAACAATTTAATGGCTCAAGAGCTTATTAATCGTATACTATAAAATATATTTCTCTAACCAGACATTGAGCTTATTTACGCTCATTTCGAAAACCTAAGTCATTACTATGGCAAACGCTTATTTCAAAGTACCTCCAGCAAAGAATGAACCAGTACTTTCTTATGCTCCGGGTACAGCTGAACGCACTGCATTACAAGCTGCTTTAGCTGATTTAAAATCAAAGCAAATAGAAATAGGGTCCTTTATCGGAGGACAAGAATATTTGGATGGAGATAAAATCTCAATGCATCCTCCACACGAACGCAATCATACACTTGGACATTTCTACCTTGGAGGACAGGATTTGGTACATAAAGCCATCGATGCTGCTCAAACTGCTAAATCTGATTGGGAAAATATGCCTTGGGAACAACGTGCGGCTATTTTCTTAAGGGCAGCAGATATGATTGCTGGTCCATATAGAGCTCAATTGAGTGCTGCGACCATGCTTTGTCAGTCTAAAAATGCATTCCAGTCAGAAATTGATTCTATAGCAGAATTGGCAGACTTTTTGCGCTTTAATGTTCAGTTTTTGACAGAAATCTACGCTCAGCAACCCGAAAGTTCTCCAACCATTTGGAACAGAACGGAATACCGTCCATTGGAAGGTTTTGTGTTTGCAATCACTCCGTTTAATTTTACAGCTATTGCTGGTAATTTGCCCGCAGCACCTGCTATGGCTGGGAATACGGTAATCTGGAAACCTGCAGAAAGCCAAGTGTATTCTGCTGGTTTGGTTATGAAAATCTTTGAAGAAGCAGGATTGCCTGCTGGTGTCATCAATTTAGTTTTAGTAGATGGACCTAAAGCGGGTGAAATTATCTTTGAACATCCTGATTTTG
>JBCBCD010000791.1:0-3908 GCA_038530915.1 Bacteroidota bacterium | reverse complement strand
ACCATTTGCCAGGGAGCGTCCTTTACAGTAGGAAATTCAACTTACACAGAAAGTGGAGAATACCAGGATGTACTGCAAACGATCAATGGCTGCGATAGTGTGATTAATCTATTGTTGACGGTGAATCCTACTTTTAATGAAACGCAGACCGAAGTGATTTGTGAAGGTGAAAATGTAATTGTAGGTTCATCTAGCTATACAGAGACAGGAACCTACACAGACAGTTTGCAAACGGTCAATGGCTGTGATAGTGTGATCACTTTAGATCTTACTGTAAACCCAGTCTTTGATACCTTATTGACCCAAACGATCTGTCAGGGAGAGTCGGCTACCATAAGTGGAGGAGAAATATTTTACAATGAAACAGGAGTTTATACCGAGACATTAAGATCGATATCTGGCTGTGACTCGATTATAAGATTGGATTTAACAGTACAGCCAGTGTTTAGTATTACGGAAGAGCAAACCATCTGTCAGGGAGATTCTGTGGTCATTGGTACTTCCGTTTATACCACTTCTGGTAGATATATCGATACACTTCAGACCATTAATGGTTGTGATAGCATCGTTACCTTAAGTCTGAATGTCAATCAATCATTTGAGTTTACATTTTCTGAAGTAATATGTGACGACGGATCTGTTACCTTAGGTGATAATGTATTTACAGAAGCTGGTACATATACAGATAGTCTGACAAGTATAACAGGTTGTGATAGTATCATCATGCTAACGATAGTAGTGAATCCAACCTTTGAAGAACAATTGAATCAGACCATTTGCCAAGGTGAAAGTTTCTTTGTTGGAGATAATGAATTTAATGAAAGTGGATCATACACAGTCACTTTAAATACGATCAATGGTTGTGATTCGATTATTAACCTGGAATTGAGTGTGTTGACAGCTATTCAAACGAATTTGGATGAAGTGATTTGTGAAGGAGAGGTAGTTGAAATGGGTGGACAGGAATTTAGTCAGCCTGGCTTATATATTGACACTTTGCAAGCAGTAGGTGGTTGTGATAGTGTGATAAGTCTTCAATTGGAAGTATTGGGGGCAAGCTTCCAAACAGCAATGGCAAATGGAGATCAATCGACTTGTGATGAAACGGTGTCAATATCAGCAGTTGAGATAGATAATCCATTGGTTAGTGGCGAATGGATGACTTTGGGCAATCAGTTTATTACTGACCCATTTTCAGCTAGTACGAATGTTAGTGACTTGGAGAAAGGAGAAAACATATTCATTTGGTCACTGAGCGCTGAAGCATGTGGAGCGTTTGCCTTTAGTACAGATACCGTACGCATTAATTTTGATTTATCGCCAATTGCTAATGATGATGAATTTACGCTGCTTAGAGAAACACCCATTCGAAACCGAAGCATCATTGAAAATGATAGTTTACCAGATAATTACACGATTCAGTTTAACAACATACCTGAAGAGATTGTAATCGAAGAAAATGAAGGCCTGATTGATATCATCCCACAGTCTGACTTTATTGGAGACTTAAGCTTTACTTATTTATTGTGTAATGAAACTTGTGAAGAGTGTTCAGAAGCAACAGTCAATGTGAGCATTGTAAAAAATGCTAACTTACAAAGGCCAACATTTTATTTATGTACTACCTGTGCCAACTCTAAGCCTTTTGAACCAGTACCTTGTTTGCCAGACTGTTATCAAAACCCGGAAAATAGCATTGTAATCGTTAATCGTTGGGGAGATGTAGTCTTTGAGGAAGCTCCATTTTCAGGACAATGGTTTGGAAATTCGACGGGGGGACAGCCATTACCAGCAGGAACATATTACTATATTTTGAGACTTGATCTAGGTAATCAAGAGATTCTGGTAGGGGAAATTATTATATTGAGGTAAATTTAAAACACTCAGCTGCAACTAAGGCTGGAGACGATTCGGAAGACTACCTTAAACCATTGTATATGAAAACCCTCAGTAAACCATTATTCCTACTATTTTTTCTTTTCCTTTTGGGAAAAACAACTCTCTATGCCCAAAATCAAACTCAGGATAGCGACAATAACTTTTTTGTTAACATACAACAAATCAATGGGGTTAACTTTTCAGAGATCACTACACTTTCTGTTTGTGCTGGTGATTCAATAGAAGTAATGCTCTACTCTGAAATTGTTTTAGCTGGACAATCCCTTTCCTTCTGGAATGATGCTTCTGCTCGTAATCCGACCAATTTATTGGGCTCAAGCTTAGTTTCTGAGTCAATGATGGGAAGCGATACAGTAGTACAAGTATATAAAATAGAAGTTACTGCAGACTTGCTATCCACAGATGAAACCGAGCTGTTTTTCTTTTATGATCTTTCCTTTTTTTCAACTACGTTCTTTACAACTGGAGGAAGTTTTACCATTGGTGTTTCGGGCTTTTCAAGTGGACCTGTTGATTTTTCTATATTAGAAGTAACTAATGCGAGTTGTAGTAGTGCCAGAGATGGTGCTATAAAGGTAAGGGCCAGTCACACTGAGCCTTTTGTAAAATCAATAATTGTTTTTATCACCAGATTGCCTGGGGCATCCAATAGTGAAGCGGAAACATTTGCCATTAATTTTGGTACCTTTTCACAAAATCAGGAAAAAGAAATCGATCTTACGACTCTTCCTGCTGCTTCCTATACTTTTGAATATGGTGATGAAGGTACTTCCTGTAACTTCAAACATCCTGACACCATAGTCGTAAATGCCAGAAATGCTTCCAATGTCGAAGCACTCATAACCAATGCTGCATGTGGGTCAAATAAGGGTGCAATATCTCTTCAAATTAGAGAGGGAAATGGTAGTAATTACAGCTTACTCAATTTGGATGATAGCACTACCGTCAGTCCTGCAGCAACAAGTAGTAGTAGTTTTGCCATTTTTGAAAACCTTGCATCTGGGAATTATCAGTTCAACTACTCTAACGGAACTTGTGATGAATCTTTCCCGATAACAGGCTCATTGACAGTCGGAGAGGATGCCGAAAGAGGATTGGTATTGATGGACATACCCACTCAGACGGTATGTGAAGGAAGTGATATAAGTCTCAATTTATCTGCATCTGGCTTATTTGAAGATTCCCGTTTGTTGTTTAGCATACTGGATGAATCGGGTGTAGAAATTGTAGCTGGAACTCAGAATCAAACTACCTTGATCATTCCTGCTGGTGCAATTTCAACAGGCACTACTACATTTACTGCACTGGTAAAAGATGAAGCACATCCTGAAAATGAATTCGGCTGTAACATGAAGACTTTTACAGTTACTACAACCACTGGTAAAGGCTTAAATATTTTTACCACTTTTGATGAATCTTTTACCGATGCCGATAGTGTTTTTGCCTGCGAAGGAACAGGAATTCAGTTTTTTGTCCGTCTGGATGACCCTACGGATTTTTGTGAAATGCAGTATAATGTAATTGACCTAAATAATCCTTTCTCTACAACCGTAGTGAATTTTATCAGTCATGAAGAAGTTGTTGACTTAGGACAATTGCTTCCTTCGACCTATTTAATCATTGCTCAGAAAACTTGCACACAGCAGTCTGCTTGTTCTGTAAATTCGGATACGGTAGTCTACACCGTCTATTCTACACCAACACTTGATGTGCAGGAATTGATTGCTACTACAATCTGTCAGGGACAAAGTGTGACATTGACCGCTTTTACAACTGGTGGAGCTCCACAATGTGAAAATGCAATTAGTTGGACGTATCAGGCTGTTGAAGATGCTCCTGTGGCCTTTGATGGCAATCCTTTGATTTTACCCAATGATTTACCAGCCGGAAATTACCAATTGACGGCTAGTCTTAATTGTACCGATGTTATAGGGTGTAATGATGCTTCTCTTACAATAGATCTTAACATCAGTGAAATCACGACTACGGAATTAACAGAAATTATCTGT
>JBCBCD010000790.1:0-3914 GCA_038530915.1 Bacteroidota bacterium | reverse complement strand
TGATGCTCGTCTAGATTATGATAAATTATTCTATGGTTGGTATGATCACTGGTTAAAAGGAGAAGAAAATGATGGTTTCCTTAAAAACCTACCCAAAGTGCACTACTATACAATGGGTTCTAACAAATGGCAAACGTCTGATGTATGGCCACCACAAGATGTGGAAATGGAAACTTTCTACTTGCACTCTGAAGGAAATGCCAATAGTTTATTTGGTGATGGCAAGCTAAGCACAACCAAGCCGGGTAAAGAAGAAATCAAAGACAGCTACGCATATGATCCTATGAATCCGGTAACCTCTAATGGTGGTAATGTCTGTTGTACAGGTAATGCGGTACGCGGCGGCGCTATGGACCAACAGCATATGGAAACCAGAAATGACATCTTGGTATATACTACTGATCCTTTAGAAGAAGGAATGGAAGTATCGGGATCTATTGAAACTACTCTTTATGTTTCTTCAGATGTAAAAGACACAGATTTCACAGTAAAAATCATTGATGTTTATCCCGATGGAAGAGCCTATAACCTGGATGAAACCATCTTAAGAGCTCGTTACCGTGAAGGGTATACTAAAGAAGTATTTATGGAAGAAGGCAAGGTATATGAATTGAAGTTGAGCCCAATGTCTACTAGTAATTACTTCAAAAAAGGACACCGCATCCGCATAGAGATCGCTAGTTCCAATTTCCCACGTTTTGACCGCAACCTTAACACAGGTGGTGACAATTACAATGAATCAGAAGCGATTACTGCTCACAATAATATTCACCATTCAGCAGCTCATTCTTCTATGATTAAGTTACCGATCAGAAAGTCGGCTAAAGAAGAGAAGATGGATGATTAGTAGAAAGGTAAAGGTTTAAAAGTCAAAGGGTGTAAGGGTTTACTTTTACACCCTTTAATTTTTTTAACCACTTAAGGTTACTTTTCAAGTGTAATCGTTCCAGTACATACATAATCTATAAAATGGGTTGTAGAATTTACAAATCTACTGCCTGTAGCGCCCTCAAAACGACCGAGTTAAAAATACTTATCATAACAACAATAGTGTCCTATACCTTTACTTACCCATTTATTACCTTGCCTATCAGTGAAAATCCTTTCCACTATTAGGGCTCACTCAATAAACTTGCAGTAAACAGGTCCATAAACCGTATTAAGACCTTTATACACTTTGGAAGATTGGAAATCTAATTGACTGAGAATACATTGCAGCATTCCAAAACATTACTTTTAAAACTGACAACTATGTTATTACGACTTATGCTTACAATGGCACTTTTGAGTTTCAATCTTCTTGTTTCTTACGGGCAATCAAATACAAAAACCATTTCCCTCAAAAAGGGAGAGGTATTGGATATCTTATTATTGAATCAAAATCCTAACATGACAGCAGACTTGGAAGATTATTTTCAAACTGCTTTTCCCGTGGCGAAGAGGATGTCTTATCAACAAATTCCCGGGTTTAAAGTCACGAATCACACCCAGGGCAATTTTTCTCCTGCATTATTAATTTTAGGCAAATGGAATAACATGGAATTGAGGGAGCAATTTTTAGATCAAATTGTCAAAGAAGTTCCTGATTTTCATGAGCGAAGAAGGAAAATTTGGTCCTATTTTGGGTTGAGGTATTTTGAGATCAAGGAGGATCTATCCATAGAGATCAATCGAGACAAATTCCATGTAGCTACCGCCTATTGGTTAGAATCAAAAAACGAGACCAGTGAAGGTTATAAAAAATGGAAGAAAAACATTCAAAAGATGGAAGGACAAATTCTCATTGAGTTAAAGGATGGAAAATCTCCATTTGGCTATCAATACAATCCTGACTTTTTTGTAATTACTTCTTGGGAAAGCAAAGCTGCTTTTAAAGATTTTCAGGACAAAATATTAACATCAACATTAGATAATGTTGAGCACATCAATGAGTTCATTTTAAAGTAGTAGTATATACATTTTCTGATGACAGATCTATTAAACCAATTCACTGTTTTTGCTTTTTTTCAAAGTTTGTTTCTGGTAGTAATTTTTGCTACTTCAAAAAACAAAAGGCAACACATCAATATCTATTTATTGATTTTGGTGATTACGTTAATGATTGGGTTGATAGGAAAAATAGGTGAGTTTTTATTGAATTGGCAAAGACAGATCAAGGGCTTATCAGAGTTTTCTATTTTATTCTTTGGTCCAACCGTCTATCTGTTTGTTTTGTCTACGCTTTCAGAAAAGCGTTTTTCAAAGATGGATTTGTTCCACTATGTTCCAGGAGTGGTGTATAGTTTAATTGTACTGTTTTACTATGTCCTCCCTTCGCCTGAAATCATTTCAGCTCGTGTTGAAAGTGGAGAATTGTATCGAGTGGTTCGAATTTTAGTAGGCATAGGGTTAACTTTTAACATCAGTTATTTTGTAATAAGTGTATTGAAATATAATGAGCTAAAGGAAACGCTACAGGCAGAAGTGAGTTACCTTCTGAATATCAATTTCGTTAAGCATTTTCTGATCGCAATTGGCGTTTGTTTAGTAATTTGGTTGGTTGTCTATTTAATAAGTTTTGGAAACAACGACCAAATTGAAATTGTATCCAGGGCATTCATCTGGCTGGCTATTGCATTTATCATTTTGTTTATTGCTTATTATCAGGTGGCTTTGCCCTCTGTCTTTCAATTCAAAAGCATTGCTAAAGAAGTCAAGTACGCTCAATCTAAATTTTCAGCTGAAGATTTAGACCAGCTAAAACTGAAGTTGGAGGAAATTATGGCAAAAAAGAAGCCCTATCTCAACTCCAAATTGCTCAAATCTGAATTAGCAGAATTGATGGAGATCAACGCTCCCGAACTTTCTCGCTTACTGAATGAACGCATTGGGATGAGTTTTTTTGAATATGTCAATTATTATCGCATTCACGAATTTATAAGATTGGCAAAATCGTCAATAGTAGAACAGAAAACCTTACTAGGACTAGCGCAAGAAGCTGGATTCAATTCCAAATCAACTTTCAATAAATCATTTAAACAGATCATGGGATGTCCACCCTCTGAGTATCTCAAAAATTCATAATTAAGTGGTTGGGTAAAAATAATTAGTGTTTTTGTCCAACCACTTATTTAAAAATCTAAACATGTTAAAGCTTATTTTCAGTACGCTGATGCTCAGTATCAGCCTGGTATCTTTTGCCCAAATTAAACTACCGGCATTAAGTCCGGCTATTGAAATTTCTCAAAATATCGGTTTGACAAACGCCAAGCTTTCTTATGCAAGACCGAGCCTTCGTGGCCGAGATTTATTTGGTAAAGAAGGCATATTAGTAGATGGCAAGAAATGGCGAACTGGTGCCAATGCAACGACAAAAGTAGAATTCTCCAATGATATTGAGATGAATGGTCAACAACTCTCCAAAGGAATTTATGCCCTCTTGAGCACACCCGGCGAACAATCATGGACTTTCCATTTTTATCTCTATGAAAAAATAGCTTATACAGAATTCCTGGAAAAAGAAGCCATACTTGAAGTTACTGTACCTACACAGCAATTAGATTATTCCATAGAAACACTTTCATTACATTTCGAGTCTATCAGCTTAAGCAGTGCTAATTTTGTTTTGCAATGGGCCAACTACAAGGCCGAGGTTCCCATTCAATTGAGTGAACATAAATCTATTCTGGCCAATATTGAAAAAGAATTAAAAGGTCCGTCTAAGTTTGACTACTATCAGGCGGCACTTTATTTACACGAAACCAATACAGATTTACCCAAAGCTTTAAGCTATATCAGAAAGGTAACTCAAGACGATTCCGCTTTGTTTTTTCAGGTATATCGAGAAGCGTTAATTTTAAAAGATTTAAATCAGAAGACAGAAGCTATCAAAGTGGCTAAACGTTCTATGGCATTGCCTGCTTTATCAGACAATG
>JBCBCD010000789.1:0-3917 GCA_038530915.1 Bacteroidota bacterium | reverse complement strand
CTTATGATGCAGCAAGAAAAAATCAAAAAATAATTAAGATAGAAGAATCAGAAATATCTAATATCGAAAATACTTGGGAAGATTTTCCTAATACCGTCTGCGCTTTTGGAGAGCTAATTGGTGATAACCCTAACTGGAAGATAAAATTAAATGGTTTTGGAGGCTCCTCTGCAGCGAACGTATTGAGTAGGTTTTGTCATGAACATAGTTCTATTAAACCATTGGTCACTGATATTATTTCTGTTGAGGAAAAATCCAATACTAAACAGATTTTAGCAGAAATAGTACATATTCCAGAAGAAAGAACGGGAAATATACTTATGCGACCGAACTTGAGGGATTATGAGATTCCTTATCTGTCCGTCTCTAAACTTGATACTTCAAAAAAAATACATTTAGATGACCTTTATATTTCTGTTATAGCAAACAGAATCATACTTCGTTCAAAAAAACTAAACAAACAAGTAATACCCCGAAATACAAATGCGCATAATGTAACGGGCAATTCCCTTCCGCCTCCAATTCTCAAATCGGTCATAGTTATTAAGGAATCAAAGCCAGATACGACTTCCAATGATTCATTGAATAGAATATTTAGAATTTCAAAAGAACTCAATCCATTGAACCCATTTATCAGTTTCAGGTTTTGGTTGGATTTAATGAAAATGTCGTTATCGAAGTCTGTAAGGTTTTCAAAACCGGTTATTGATTGTAGGCCATCGTTTCTTTCAAACATGATGTAACTCCCTACTGAGGTTAGGTTCCCAAAATCGTTTATTGCCTCTAATCTAGGACACCCTGAAATGTCCAAATAGCCACCTATGCTTTCTAGATTAACAGCAAAATCTAGATTTATCAAATTCTGACCACTTATCGAAAAATCACCCGAAACCTCTTGAAGTTTGTCAAATGCATCAATCTCAGTGGCAGAAGTGGCAATTATGCTAAGACTACCCGATAACGCTTCAAGTTCTTTAAAACCACTAAATGTCAATTCCCCATCCAAAACACTTATGCCAATACCAATATCGGTGCATGTTTTGAGTGCTGGGAAAGCATCAATAAGATCACATTCCAGATTAAGTAATTCTATTTTTCCAGAAACGTTATGCAAATTGCTAAATGTTGGGATAGAGGGCAACTGAACATGCCCGGTGATTCTTAATTCTTCACCTTCTACCGTTTCCAAATTTTCAAAACCAATAAGGTTCGTCAACCTGGTATTGACGTAGAAGATCAAATCATTCTTTATTGTCCTTACATTTTGAAATCCATCAACTACATCAAGCCTGAAGTTTTTGCTGACCTCGATATTCAGACATGTCTCAAGTGCATTAAACCCATTGATATTCAATAATTCCAAATTGTCCTTTATTAGCAGACTACCATCGATATTGGTCAAAGAGGGAAAGCCGGTAATTTCCGTAGCATCGGATTCAACGAAAACCAAATCTCCACCAATGGTTTCCAAAGATTCAAAACCACCGTTCAAAGGCATGATTGACTCGTAGATCAAATCCCCGCTAATAGAAACAAGATTATCAAGACCACCTAAATCAATAGTTGGATCAACGTTGATCAACGTAAGGTCGCCATTTATATGTCTGAGGTTTGCAAACTCATCCTCTGTGTCATAATCTCCCTGAAGTGCGATAACAATCGAACCGTCTACAGTCTCACATTTCCCATATCTTTCCTTGAAAACAAACAGATCACCCTGGCTCGACATTGCAAAAACATTGCCTTGTTGGGTGCTGATCTGGCAGTTTATGGGTTCTGAGGTTATATCCGGTTCCTCTTGATTGGTTGGGTTTTCTGTGTCGCCTCCATCACTGCTGCATCCAAAAAAGATTAAGAATGCGCTCGAAATCAAGAGTAGGTTAATTCTTTTCATTTGGAAAGTTTATTCAATTGGCAATTATAGCGGCTAGGTGCCTTTTTTCCAATTTTATCTTGTCCTCTTTTCATAAATCCGATAAATGGCAATTAAATACCTTTACCGACTTGAAAAAATCTTGATTAATCAAACCTTCCTTTTTAGTGTTATAAAAACAATCCTGAAAATGAACTTTAAACCGATTGCATGCCATGATAGGTAGGTTTCTAGAGAATTGGCCGAGAAATCCTTTATTGATTGTTGTTTTTACAATTGTAGGGGTGACAATACGTTATTGCTTCTTTTTTTGCGTGCTCTCCATCTTAGGAAAAAGACCAAAAAAATTCGAGAAGTACTCCGATGGTATTCTACAAATCACTTATAATTTGCTTTTAACCTTAATGATAGTCCTGGGCATTTTTATTTGGATGATTTCAGACATGATTTCCTAAAAAAGCATTTTACAATTTTCTAGCAATTGGTCGCCTTCGAGATCAAACTTTCGATTTGCAATGTTACTTCATTGGGTAATTGCTCAAGTTCCTCTTTAGTAATTTGAAGATTGTTTATCTGAATGTAATTATTGACCTGAGTTGCCGGATTTTTTCCGTTGACCATCTCAATGAATAGTTTCAGAGAGTTGTGATTGTTCTGTTCTACTCCAATCTTGTAGAGTTGCTCCAGCGCGTAAGACGCCATCAATTCGAACTTGCCTTTTATGAGTTTATCTGATGGTGTATAGTCGTCAAGTTTAAGATGCCTATAAATTGTTGTTCGACTAAGACCTGTCTTTTCCTGAATTGTAGTGACCTAGGAAACAACCTATGGTTCACAATATGGTTATGTATGCAAGCTCCTATTTTCTGGTGGTTGACTTCGTAAGTCAGATTCTTGATTCTCTCAGCCTTATGTCTAGTTCCTTCAACTTTATCAAAAGTGTCGACGATAATGTCTCGGAATACTGATTCATCTAAATCAGGGTCTCCATAGGCCTGACTCAATCTATCATGCAAATACGCAAATAGTTCTTTTGAGGGTTCATTCTGCTTTACGTAAGAATCAAACGTTTCCCTATCGACAATTTGCTCGAAATCTGTAACCTTTTGTAACTCTTTTTCTTTTTTCATTTCAGCCTTTTAGTTGTTGTTTGATTGCTTTTAAGGTCTTTAACTCCCTTCCCTTTGGGTTAGAAACATTGGGCAACATTTCACTGAACTTTTTGAAAGCGTAATTACCCTTTGTGTTGTCGGAGTAAAAGGAACTGAAATACCTTTTTATGGCGTTTATATCCCCGTTGTGAGTCTCATAGACGAGTTTGGCCCCTGCGTACTGGTTCAGTTCAGAAACCTTCGTAAATCGGCTTAAATCAAGTTTGTCAGTTTTCATGTTTTGGTTATTTGTCAATTTGTTGAATAGATTGAAATGACTTTCCTTGCTTTCCAATATTTGCTGGAAGTTCTTGGTCTTGTAGAACCAATTTACAGTGTCGTATCCCTCACATTTACTTTCCATTCTGGTAACCCCCTTGAAAGGCAATGCGTCCACTCCTGCCAGTTGATACTTCTTTGGGTTCACTTTGACCATTTCATGGTGCTTCCCGTAAAAGTTCAGTTGAAACCTATAGGACTTTCATGTTTTTTATCGAAAATGTTTATTTTTCTCAAATTTATGCTGGAAACTTCCGTATTTTTCTCACAAAAGGGTTCTTAACCTTGAATATTCCGATGTAATTATTTAAAAAGCCTTCTAGGCTAATTTTAAAGATGTTACCAACTGGAATTTAACTTAATTAATAAGTTCTTAGTAAACTTTAATGAAATCGTAATGTTGAAAAAGTTGATAATATTATTTTGTTTTATTCCATTGTTTGACAACGGAGAATTACCCGTAGGTTGGAACGTAACTGGTTATAAGGTTGAGAATTACAATTACGGAATAGATTCAAAAGTGTTTAAAAGTGGATTACAATCGGCGTACATAGAGTCAGTTTCCAATTCGCCCGATGGATTTGCGACTCTTACTCAAGTTTTTTCAGCAAAAC
>JBCBCD010000788.1:0-3917 GCA_038530915.1 Bacteroidota bacterium | reverse complement strand
AAAATTTGGGAAACGCTTTGCAATCTCTCCGGGCATCATTCCGGAAAAAATGGCACGAAGCAGATTTCCTTGAAGCTCTAATCGATCGTACATTTAGAAAACCCATTAGATGGGAATATACCAAGATATCTAATCTAAATCAGGCCAAAAGGATGAACGATAACATCCTCGACTATCTAAATAATGACCTGACTGTTATCGTTTATAACTTTATCGACATGCTTTCTCACGCACGTACAGAGATGGAATTGCTGAAGGAGTTAGCCAGCGACGAAAAGGCTTACCGTTCATTGACTCTATCCTGGTTTAAAAACTCCCCTTTATGGCAAGCCTTGCAACGTGCTGCCGAAAGAGAAGTACAACTGATCATCACTACCGATCATGGAACCATAAGTGTAAATCAACCTTCAAGAGTAGTCGGTGATAGAGAAACAACCACCAACCTTAGGTATAAAGTAGGACGTAACCTACAATATGATAGAAGAGATGTTTTAGAGGTCAGAAGACCAGAAAAGGCAAGGCTACCTAAGCCAAACGTAAGTTCTACTTTCATTTTTGCAAAAGAAGATATTTTCTTCCTGTATCCTAATAATTACAATTATTACCATAATTATTATAAGGATACCTTCCAGCATGGTGGAATTTCATTGGAAGAAATGATCTGTCCTTTTGTTCGATTATCAAGTAAAGCATAGAGTCAATTTTAAATTGGCTCATCCATCATATGAGGAACTGGAAGATTAAGTTTATATCTTAGCATTCATAACGGTAGCGCGTAAGGCCATTAAGCCATCGGCACCTTGCAAGCGTTCAAGTTCCAGTTCCTCAATTTCTTCTGATATATAATTAAGCTGTACTAAGTGTTGTAAATATTCCATGTACTCAATACGATCCTTATCTTGTAAATACACGATAGCCAGTTTACCTTCCTGTGTAAGTCTTTCGTCAGTTCCTTTAATCTTAGCTTTGTCTATGCGTTTTTTGAGGATTTCGTACCTGACATTATATGCTCCATCTACATCAAATTGTTTTTCATCCATATTAAACCGGATGCTAAGTGCTGTATTATAGACGAAAATGAGTTGTGCTGTTGTCAGGGGTACTGGAAGTTTGGTCTTATGGTCTTCAACTATTCGAGTAACTTCACACATGAGAATCAATTGCCACAAACGAAAATCTTTTAAGTAATAAGAGCTAAATTTTCCTTCAGACAAAATAGACTGACCCAAATAGATATTGTATTCTACTCCATCGGTCGTATATTTTTCAAAAAAGTGAGGCAAAACTTTTTGTTTCTTGGCAACCTCCTCATCTATGAAAGTAGCCAATGTATTATTCAGCATCTGTACACTATCTTCATATTTTTTTCGCTTGCGGTAAACGATATCTAGATTAGGATCCAGGTATTTAACATATTTATCCAAGACTTCGGTAGGTAATTGTTGGTAGTTATCACATAATTCTCTTAATAGTGGATGAATATCTTTTGTTAAAAACTCAACAATTTGGGATTCATCGCTAGAAACAAAACCACCATTTTTAAGCCGATGAATAAATCGATCAATTTTAGCTGAATAGATATCAAATAGTTCAAATTGAAGGCTTTCTCTAAATAGGATGATTACTTCCTGAACCTTTTCCAGGTTATCCAACATATCAGCTCTAATAGAGTCATTACGAATTCTTGAAGACCCAACAATATCCGCTTGGCCATATAAAGGATAAACATTCTTGAAAACTACCGGTGCTAAACTAGACAAACTTTGATCCTCTGGTGATAAAAATAAAAATTGCTGGCTGACCTCCTGAAACTTCCATTGCACACTAGGATGGATGTAAGTAAATTGCTTTTGTATAAAGAAATCGATGCTATTGTCTATACCCTCTATCCAACGATTGGTTCCTAAAGAAAACAGTGAAATGAATTCATTTAATTTGTATAAAATTTGCTTATTGAATCGATAAGGCCGCTTGGATAGTAATTCCAATACACCAATGACATGACCGCTTTTGTCTCTTTGTGGAATAAATAATAAACTTCTAAATCCTTGTTCTTTCAATCGTAATTCAACCTTATTAGATCCTTTCAGTTGATTAAGGTCATCAATGATGATCGCTTCCTCATCTTGATAAATTTTACCGTAAGTCAAGCTAAGATTGAAGTCTTCACCATACAGATCCTGTAATTGCTGGATGTCTCCCAACCTACTCCAAGAAATAAGATTAGCATATTTGTAATCGTATTTCTGCAGGTAACCAAATTCCACATCTGGCATGTCTAAATAAGAGCAGATCAATACATTCAGTTGATTGCGTAGTTCTATAGCTTCTTCAGGGGTAATTTCTTCATCGCTAAGCAGCGTCTTTTTCATCACAGAAAGTACTTCTGCTTCTGTAACATCCTGGATATAGCCTACCACTAAGCCTTTAAAAACAAAGTCTTCAGGAGGGAATTTGCTTAACCAATAGTCTTCATTATCATATTCATTGTACAACTTATTGATATCAGATTGATCTAATTTTTGGAGAGGTTTAAGTGCTACCGTTTCAACATAATCTAATATGATGTTAATTTTAAAGAACTTATCCAGTTTAGTTTTCTTATTTCTAAAAGTTAAAATCTCATGGTACTCTGAGGACAATGTCTTACCATAAAAAGACTTTAGGATGAGTTGTCCTGCCTCTATAGCAGGGCTTTCCATTTTTCCTTCAGCCAGGTTGCCCTGTATCTTTATTTCCCATTCATCTGATAAGAAATAATCTTGCAAATGTGGGGTCATATAAAAAAACTCTTTAGGAAATATGCTAGACACAAACCCCAATTGGCCTTCAAAGAATAAGGAAGGAAATGAGTTGGCTATGATGTCTCTTCTACTATCTATCACTTCTTGATCCTTCAAGTGTGAAAAACCAATTAACTCATTTACTGGTAAATCAGCCGGTCTATTTGCATGTAAAGAAGGAGCTGCTTTTTGATTATTATACGCTTGCATCTGTGTAAAAAAAGGCTCAAAACTAAATACAGAGGTGTAAGGGTTGTCTTCTTCTGATTTGTGTATTTGCTCAAAGAAAAATTTGGCAGGAATATATTGGTTGATATCCTTAAAAAAAGAAGGTTTGGATGGAACAGTAGTATTATTCATATCAAGCATTTCCAACAAAACAACAAAATGAAATTGTTTGTTGGCGTTTAAGCATTTTTTGGACGATCATTGGCTTCATAAAAATGACTAAAGCATTTTTTGGGTGAGGTATTATATGAGAAAACATTCGGCTAAAAGCTCTTGAATATATAATTCTATGGATAGTTTACTGAGGCAGATTCTTAAAAGATATCTGCCCCAATGTATCACAAGTAAAATTAATTTTGCGTAGGAGGATCTACGGGTTTTATACCTCTTTTTGTTTGTTCTTCTCTTATCATTTCCCACACTCCCTCATCACTTACGTCCTTACCAGTAATTTCTTCATACTTTTTGACATACTCTGGCATGATCTCATAAGTTAATTTATCCTGCCAATACTTTTTGTCTTCTGGCGTCTTAGCCTCTTCTATTTTCTTATTTATTCTATTTGTTTCCAATCGATAAGATTCTAAAGAAGGATAATAAACATTACTCGACAATAATGTTTCAGCATTTTTAAGTTCTGTATTTAATTCCTCGAGGTTCACATTTAATATTCTATTTGGATCAGTGTGTCGTAAATCTGTTATTTTAACATAAATAGAATCTGGTAAATCATATTGATCAAAAAGTAGTTTAATTTCCTCTAGTTTTTCTTGAACTTCTAAGTTTTGATGTTCCTGTTTTCCATTACAAGAAAAAATGAAAAAGGTTAATCCTAAAAAGAAAAATATATTTTTAATATTATTCATAGCTTCAATTTTATTGATAAACAATGCAACAATCTGATGC
>JBCBCD010000787.1:0-3919 GCA_038530915.1 Bacteroidota bacterium | reverse complement strand
CCCCCCCCCCCCCCCACACCCACACCTTCGGTTACACTCTTTCCCTACACGACGCCTTCGATCTTGAGTCATCCTAAACACTTAAACGCTAAACATCTAAACTATTCATGGTATTTCTAAATATTTAAGGCCAATTCAAGCAGCATTTTTTTGCCTTTCACGTTGTCTTCTAGAGGGCATTTACGTTAAAACACAAACTCAGATTTGTTCGTTAGCTTTGTTACGAGTATATTTGAAAAAATCTGTTTTTAATGGATATAGCCTTTCCTTTAAAAGAAGACAACCTGATAAAAGCCTGCGCCAGAGGAGAACGATGGGCTCAACGCATCTTGTACGAAGAATTCTACGGCAAGATGATGAGTGTATGTTTGCGCTACGCGAATAGTGAAGAAGATGCTTTAGACATTCTTCACGAGGGTTTTATCAAGGTCTTCAAAAATATCGATAAGTATCAAGTGGGTACTTCATTAACTGCCTGGATTAGGCGAGTGATGGTAAATACTAGTATTGATTATTATCGAAAGACGATCAGAAGAAGAACAGAAGATATTACAGAAGCTTTCAATCTGAGCTCGAAAGAGGCAGATGCCGTTAGCAAATGTACTGAAAAAGAAATACTGTCTGCTGTTCAGCTCTTAACACCAGCTTACAGAACAGTGTTCAATTTATACGTAATGGACGGTTATTCTCACAAAGAGATTGCCGACATGTTAGAGATTACCGAAAGTACCTCCAGGTCTAATTTGGTAAAAGCCAGAAATAAACTAAAGCAAATACTGACTTCTAGACGATTTGGATATGAAAGATAAGTTATTTGATCAATTTATAAGTAACCAACTTAATGGTGTTCAGCCAAATGTCAATGCTGATGCCTGGGATAAGTTTGAGTCTAAGCTTGAAGCTAAGGAGCTGGAAGAACAAACCAGTAAATTTGATATGTTGGTTAGACATAAATTGAATCAAAACTATCTGGGTGATTATAAGAATGAGCATTGGCTATTGCTCAATGAACGCCTTGACTTAATGGCTTATATCACCAATAGGATTGCAGTTTATAAGTTTAGTGAATTAATTATTTTGTTCTTGATGGTATTTTACATTGGCCAATCTAATGATTGGAAGAAAGTGCCAATCAAGGAGAATAATACTGTAATAGTTGCTCAAGAGATCATTTCAGAAGACCTTTCTAATCAAGCTACTGAAGTAAAAAAATTATTCCCGGGTACACTAGAAACCGCCAAGTCTATTTTTGCTAAAGCTGCTGCTACCAAAAAAGTAGAAGGTTCCATTCCACAACAGGGAAATACTACCATAACAAGTTCTAATACTGCTATTGTTGCTCTTGAAGAACCCCAAACCATAGCAAATTCAGAAATAAGCGTTACAGCTAAGGAGGAAAATGTAGTAGAAGATGAAGCAAATGCATTACTTACAGAACTACCACTTCTGGAAAATGCCAATATTACTTCTTTAGAAGATCCTAACCAACAATTAAAATACAGTCTTTTAGCTTATAATGATCAAGCATTGACTTTTGAAGATTATAGGTTGAAACAATTGGATTTGTTAGAAACTAATTTCATTTCGGCTAATAACCCGGTATCAATTGCACATTTACTGAATAGAAAAGAAGATAATGGATTAGATTTCAATGTTTCAATCTTTGGAACATTAGATTACAACCGCATCATAACACCTTCATTTAAAAGACTAAGAATGGAGGGGTTTGATCGTTATGAAGCTGGTTATGGAGGTGGACTATTATTCGGTATGAGATGGAAAAAGTGGGAATTGCAAACAGGAGCTTATTATACAGCTAAGCACATTAATCCTGAGCCGGTAAAACATGTTGAAGGTAGCTTTAGAGATGCTTATTTAGGTGAATCGCTAAAAGAATATCACTTCAATACCCTCAATATTCCACTTAATTTCAACTACGAATTATTCAATCGCAACGATTGGAGAATATATGCTACTGCAGGTGCTTCTATGTCCTTTGTTTTCCAGGCCAAATATGATGTTGTTCTGGTTAAAGGAAAGAGTGCCAATGGTTACGGACTTTCTTCTCTTGGTTCTGCTTTGACTCCTTCTACACACCGAACTGCCTTAGATCAGGTGAAGTTTCCAGAAGGTTTGTTTGATGGTGGTTCCTTCTCAGAGAATACTTACTTCAGTGCCAATATAGGTTTTGGAGTTGAACGCTCTCTGATGAACAGATGGAGTATCTTTGCACAACCTACTTACCATCAAGGATTCATCTACTTGAATGAAGGCTTAGGGCCTTTCACCGACAAAATCAATACCATGTCTTTCTTTACGGGGGTAAGGGTACAGATTAACAGGTAGTATTTAGATACTGCCTACCTTAACGATTTCTCAAACACTCCTTTTCTTTTTTTGTGTTTCCCCAAGCACAAAAGCAATAAGTGCTGCAAGCAAACATAACAACCCAAGTATGAGTGCTGCTTGATGACCATTGAAATTTTCAAGCTTCATTAGAGCACCAAGGAAAACTAAAAGGAAAGCACTAGTTAATAAGATGATATAGCTTTTCATGCCCGAGTTTTTGATGTATTACTAATGGTACTAATATACAGATTATTAAGACCGGATGCTATGGAGTAACTTGAAAAGTTGTTTAGGGTTTAGCGTTTAGGTGTTTAGGATGACTCACTTCAGCCTGTGCAGTCATAAACAGGCATTTCCTTTTTTCATCCTTTAGGGCGGGGTGAAAAAAAGGGAGAAAATGATATATCGCAACTTAGATTAAATCGTCCCTTTTACTTATTGTCAATTCCTACGCACTCTTTGATTGTCAGTTCAAAAAATCCGCTATCTTTGACCCCATAATTTCCCATTTTAAGATCCATCATAGTAAGCAAAACATGATACTGACATTTCGCGTACGTTACCGTACTCAACCCGGACAACAAATATTGATCTGTGGCAGCCATCCTGCACTAGGACAATTGGATGTAGAGCAAGCAGTTTACATGAATTACCACAATGCTCAGGAGTGGAGATTGACTGTTGAATTAGAAGAACTGGAAACTCATTCTTTGGAGTATTTTTACATCGTCAAAGATGACAATGCGGGTAGTTTAGATCGAGACTTTAAAAACAGACAGCTCGATCTGGGAGTGACTAATAATTCCATTGAGATTTTAGATTATTGGACGAACCCGGGCTGGATAGATAGTGCATTTAATACCCAGGCTTTCGATGTATTGTTGCCTAAAAATAAACGTGAGAAGTTGCCTGAGTTGGATCGTTATAATGTCCTCTTTGAGATTGATATACCATTGGTGCCTGCTCATCAGGTTCCATGTATTTTAGGAGACCATCCCGGCTTAGGAGCATGGAATACCAACTTCGTGATTTTAATGAACCCTACACAAGGGCATACTTGGCAAGCAAAGACACAATTATTACCATTAAAGGGGAAGATACAATACAAGTATGGTTTGTTTGATTTGGTAACACAAGAGTTTTTGGGTTTTGAAGGAGGTAATAATCGTGAGTTAGTGGTAGAGCAGCTTAAATTGGATGTGCTTTTAAAAATCAATGATGAAGCTTACCAACGTAATGTAAGTAGTCCTTGGCGAGGTACAGGAGTCGCTATGCCTGTATTTTCTCTGCGAACTCAAGATGGTATGGGAGTAGGGGAGTTTCTGGACATTAAAAAATTGGTAGATTGGTCGGTTAAAACAGGAATGAAGCTTATTCAACTGCTACCCATTAATGATACTTCTTCATGTAGAGGTTGGATAGATTCTTACCCTTATGCTGCTATTTCTGTTTTTGCTTTGCATCCTATGTTTTTGAATATAAATGCATTGCCTTATACTTCAACTGCGGCTTTCAAGAAAAAAATTAATACTTATAAGAAGAAACTGAATGAGTTGGATCATGTGGATTA
>JBCBCD010000786.1:0-3920 GCA_038530915.1 Bacteroidota bacterium | reverse complement strand
AAATGATATAAAGACCATTTTCCAGGTCAGCAATATTAACAGTAAACTGTTGAGTTTTACCATCCAATTGCATGCTCTTCATTTGTTGCCCATATATATTGACAATATTGAGTACCATATTGGATTGCATGTCTGTTTTTACCTCCAAATTGATCGTCATCTCATTAGAAGCGGGATTAGGCCAAGTTCTTACTTCTACTTCCAGCAAACGTGTACTTGCCTCAAAAGTGATGTTTTCTTCTTCCTCTGCTACAATTGGCGTTTGGCTTTCGTCTATTCTGAAGCTTACAAAATTATCTGAGAGACCAAAACACTCATCTGACAATTGAGCTTCATTAATGTTTTCACCCAATAAGCCAGTGAAGTTTCCATTAAGAGCCAGACCATAAATACGATAGTCACCGGTAATTAGGTCAGTAGTTGAAATCGTATTGTCTAAACTAGCTTCTATGATTCGATCCAAATCATCAGTCAATACATAAATGTAATCGCTTCCGATAGGATCACTTGCCATCAAGGAAATGGTTTCCAAAGCAGTCACTCCTAACTCAGTCAAACTATCTGTTGTGCTTACTGTACCACCTGTAGCTCCGGTATTGAATACTGTGAGGAAGTTTTCAGATACTTCAGCACAGTCAGATGAAAGTTCATCTTCCAGAATGTCGTCAGCAGTAGAGGCAGTATAATCTCCGGTATATGAAACAGCCCAGATGCGATAAACAATAGGTGCTGCTCTATCAAAATCTATAACAGTGCTACCTGCATTAGGGACCAGGATGTTATTGTTTTCATCTGTAAAGACATAAACATAGTTTTCCAGTTGCGCAGAACTGTTAGAAGTCAAAATAGCTAAGTCAGGACTTCCATCTCCAGGACAGGAATACAATTCAGAAGATCCATCAAAGAATGCAATTGCTCCTCCATCTACATCGCCTAATTTATTTACAATGACAGTATTTGTAGATAAGTCAAAACAGCTGCTTGCTAAGTTAGCACTTTGAATATCATCACCAACATTCGCAATTACCAGGCCTGTATATGAAATACCATATACCTGATAACTCCCAATGGCGATGGTGCTCATATCAAATGAATTGCTATCACTCACAGCCACCACTTTACTGGAATCATCTACCATTATGTAAGCATATCCGGCTTGTGAGTTGTTGTCTACAGCAAAACTTAAAGTAGCGTTTCTTGGACTAGCACAGAAATCTACTGAGGTAGCGCCATCCGCACTTGAAATGGTACCTCCATCAGGAATATCCATAAATACAGTGATAAAGTTATTCGATAAAGCATAACAACTATCGGAGTGGATACTTGTATTGATCCCTCTTGCTACATTATCATTTAAACTTCCGGTATATGATAGACCATAAACTCTAAGTTCTCTAAAGCCTGTATCGTCAAAATCAAAAGTACCGTCTTCCAGATAATCCAAGATTAATCCATTGCGGTTGGTAAGCAGGTAAGTGTATTGATCACTTGCAGCTGCACCACTATTGGTAAATGTAATGGAATCTGCCACACCATCTAGTGGACACACATATATTGGATTACTATCAAAAGCACTGTTGATAGTACCTCCATCAACCTGTGTTTTTCTCAATTCAATAAAGTTTTCAGTGACTTCAAAGCAGTCGTCAGAAAGTGCTACTGCGAAAATGGATTGTCCAATTTGTAAATTGAAATTACCAGTATATGAAATACCCCACACTCTATTGATACCTGGTTCGTCTGTCTCAAAATCAATATCAAAACTATGTACAGTATCAATAAGTACATCATTTTCATCTGTGATCAATAGTAAATACTGAGCTAATGAATTTGAGTTGGTTTCAAAAGTAAATACATCCGAATTGCCATCATTCACACACAAACGGAAAGAAGAAGCTTCTCCATTTTGTGTGGTAAGCAGCCCTGCTTCAGGTTGATCGATGATCACTTCATAGAAATTGTCAGATAGTACGGCACATTCATTGGATAACATTGAATTATTGATATCATCTCCCAGGTTCATATTTAATGTTCCGGAATAAGAAACTCCATATACTCTTGTGTTGGCGGGCAAGTTATCATCAAAGTCTATGCTGTTTGATGTTGAAATGCTTAGTATAATGTCATTCTCATCAGTAATGATATAAACCAATGGATTGAAAGAAGCATCGGTTGGGAACAAATCAATAACATTGGGCTGACCGTCATTTGGACATACATAGGCAATGTTGGATTTATCTCCATCCAGAATACTTCCAACAGATGGTGCATCACTAATGATAGAAATAAAGTTGTCGGATGGGTCAAAACAATTGTCTGATAAAGCTTCCTCTTCAATTATTGTTCCATCGATGGCAATGAATTGTCCTGTAAAGGCTAAGCCATAAATTCTATATATACCAGCTGCTTCATTTTCTAAATCAATGTTGTTGCCTTCAATCACTTTGATGAATTCACCTTCCTGATTAGTCAGTACATAGATATAATTGCCAACAAAAGTTGAGTTGTTGGACAATTCAATCAGGTTGGCATTATCATCGCCCAAGCATATATTATAATTGTCAAGCTGATCGCTTGTACTAATCATGCCTCCATCAGGAAATTGTTTATTGACTACCAAGAAGTTGCTGGATAAGTTGGCACAGTTGGACGCCAAATTGTTAGAAACAGTTTCTCCAATTTGAATCGTGATATCACCAGAATAGGCAATCCCCCAGGTTCTGATGGTTTCAGCATTTACGGTTTCAAAGTCAAAACTATTGTTTTCCGATATGCCTAAAACCACATTGTTTTGATCAGTAATTAGATAACCATAATTGGCAGTAGAAGTACCTGTGGTAATGAAACTTAAAACATCAGGGTTTCCATCCGGACAAACTATTGCACTTGAAGAACCATCTGTAAAGCTGATTGCCCCTCCGATAACTTCATCTTTTGTGATCTCAATGGCATTATCAGAAAGATCAAAACAATCATCAGCTATAGGAGCAGTCAATAAATTGTCGCCAAAATTGATATCGATATCTCCAAAGTAAGAAATACCCCAAATGCGGCATACGCCCGGATTGACATTATCGAAGTTAAAGCTGTTGCCACTTAATACAATCAATACATTGTCATTTGCATCTGTTAAGACAAAGGCATATTCTCCATCTGCATCAGAAGATGTTTCGAAGGATAAAATATCAGGCACTCCGTCATTGGCACAAATAGTAATCTCTGTTGCACCACCGCTCAAGCTCACCTGAGCTCCATCCAATTGGATGAACTCGATATCGACGAAATTATCAGTTAAATCACTACATTCTGTAGAAAGAATTGCTGAAAATACATTTCCTGTAGCCGCAGTATTAATGGTGCCTGAATAAGCAAATCCATATACTCTTGCACCTGGAAGATCTTGCTCTTCAATGAGAATTTCGGGAATTGGAGAAACCGAAATGATATTATCTGCCTGGTCTGTTAAAACATATCCATAAGTAGAACCTGTATTCGCAGTATTGGTAAACTGCAACCTATCTTCAACGCCATCTCCAAAGCAAATGGCTGTACTGTTCAATCCATTAATCAAGCTCACTTCACCAGGGACCAATTCAATTTTGTTCACTCTTACAAAGTTGTCAGATAAGTCGTAACAATCTGTTGAAAGTACTGCTTGAGTAACATCACTACCAAAGGCTACTGAAATTTCTCCTGTAAAAGAAACTCCCCAGAATCGTACTTCTCCACCAAATGAGTTGTCCAAATCGACGCTATTGCTGCTTAATGCATTTAGCAAACGATTGTTTTCATCTGTCAATAAATAAGCATATGACTCCGTTGAGTTGGTATTTGTTGATAATGTTATTAAATCAGGAGCACCATCTCTTACACAAATATGGTTTCCTTGGAAAATGGTGCTTCAGTAACCAATATTTGTG
>JBCBCD010000785.1:0-3921 GCA_038530915.1 Bacteroidota bacterium | reverse complement strand
AATCTGTTAGAAGAGAATTCTATAGTGTTAGGATTTTCACCTTACAGATCGTCAAAAGGTCTATTGAATCTTTTCATTCGTTTCGAAACAGTTTTAGCAGCGACACAATATTTGTCATTTGCTATTGCTGGTTTACCTTACATGGGTGTAGGTAGAAATTTGGTCTACAAGAAGCAGCTGTTTGAGCAAGCTGGTGGGTTCAAAAAACACCGCCACATTGCATCAGGGGATGATGATCTTTTTATTAATGCTGTAGCCAATAAGCAAAATACAGGCATTGCGATCACACCATCTGCTTTCACCTTTTCTATACCAAAGAGCTCCTGGAGAGACTTTCACTACCAAAAATCAAGGCATCTTACTACGGGAAGTAAGTACCGACTCAAGCATCAAATTCTTTTAGGAGTTTTTTCACTGAGTCACTTCAGTCATTATGTACTGGGATTTTTACTACTCACTTTTCCTATTTATGTAGATGCAGTCGCATTGATTTATTTGATAAGGCTGATAATTGTAATGAGTATTTACTTTTTCATCCTTAAAAAATTGAATCAAAAAGACATCTGGCCATATGTGCCATTTCTTGATGCATTATTCGTCCTGTATTATGCTGTATTCGCAACTAGATTATTTTTTGGTAACTTGAATAAATGGAGTTGAAATGACAGCCCTTGTACAGTGTAATCCCGATGACTATCAATTGGTTCAGCTAGCCACAGGCGGCAACCAGCAGGCGTATGCAGTTTTAATGGACCGCTATCGCAACAACATTCAGCAGACCATCCTTAAGATGGTGCACAACAGAGACGATGCAGAAGATTTGACATTGGAAGCCTTTAGTAAAGCTTTCAGGAAATTGTCAACTTACTCGCCAACTTATGCTTTTAGCACTTGGCTTTTCCGCATCGCGATTAACAATTGTATCGATCACATTCGCAAACGACGCTTGCACACATTATCGATCGATGAGACCTTTGAACCGGATGGGGATACCCATTATTCCGATTACCTAAGAGCAGGTGATCGCAATCCGGAGGAAGAAATCATCTATGAGCAGCGCAAAAAAATTACACGAGAAGTGATCGGACAACTGAGCGAAAAGTATCGCTTAATGTTCGAATTGCGTTACTTTGAAGAACTTAGCTACGACGAAATTGCTACTGAATTGGACATCCCATTAGGAACCGTGAAAGCTCAATTATTTAGAGCGAAAGAAATGTTGTATGAATTATTACAAAAGCCAGGCGCAAGTGCCTACTTTGAAACTACAAAAAGAAGGAAATAAGAAAAAATTCTACAATTTTTACTGAAAACAGAGAACAGTATACACACACATGAACATGAACGAAATTTAGACTTGCCAGGTGCAACACTAAGGGTGCACCTGGCAATCTTGTTTTTGGAATATTCGTATTTCAAAATACCTAAAGGTAAAAGGATACATAGCTAGACTTTTAGACCCTTCGACCATTAGACCAACATCATTTAATGCATCAACTCCACCTTACTATCGTCAAAGTGAAGTACTCTCAACTCATCTGCTCTTACATTCACATCCATAGCACTATTTTCTAATCTCAGTACACCTCTTGGGCATACTGCTGCACACACACCACAACCTACACAAGAAGATCGAACAATATCTTGCCCTCTCTGTGCATAATAGCGCACATCAATACCCATTTCACAATAAGTAGAACAGTTTCCACAGGAAATACACTGACTACCATTGGTAGTAATACGGAATCTGGATTTGAACTTTTGAACCAAACCAAGGTAAGCTGCCAATGGACAACCATACCTACACCACATTCTATTGCCCATAACCGGATAAAAACCAGTACCTACTACTCCTGAAAAGCCTGCACCAATCAAAAAGCCGTACCATGTTCTCACCGTATCACTATTCATGAATAAGATTTGTCGCTGGCCTGTAAAGTAAGTATACAACACCAAGGCCGTCATTAACACAGCAAATACCAAAACACCATGGATAATCCAACGCTCAAATTTCCAGGCGGTCAAACTCTTATCAGAAAGCTGACGATAAGGGTCCCCCAATGTTTCTGCTAAGCCTCCACAACCACAAACCCAACTACAATACCATCTTTTTCCAAAGAAATAAGTTATTACCGGTACTGCAATGACGATTAAAGCAATACCCCAAACCATCATAAATATGCCCAAGCCTCCACTGTTGATAAGATTGTTGATATTCCAATCAAAGAAGAAGGTATAATTCAATGGCCAGATATTTTTAAAGTCATAGTAGGGGTAATTAAGGCGCACCAGAATTTCCGGTAGTAAGAAGGCAAAAGCAGTCTGGAAAAACATGACTGAGCCTGTACGTATCAATTGGTATCGATTGTGCATGTATTTGGTCATCATTCTTATCCCCATAACAAATACAATCACGGTGTACAACAAGCCATACAAAAACCATTGACTGGCCTCATTTCCACTCAATGACATGCTCAGTGGATCTACCATAATGATCCAACTGGTAATGTATTCTGCTTTCCAATACAGCAATACATAGAACCCAATCAGATAAACACCAGTAAGTAAACCTATCCAGCCTGTTATATCCGCAGAAGCAGACCTTCCAGGTTGCTTTTTACTTTGTTTTTCAATAAATAAAACCAGGCCGATTATTGCAAGTGCTATTAACCCACTTACCAATGGCCAGAATAGGGTTTTATTCATGTAGTAAAAACCGTAAATCAAAACGCCAATGATGGAGACGGATAGCAATACAACCCTTACGTTTAATTGTAAGCCTCTGGTGATCGAACTATGGTAAATTTGATTGTGCTTGATGCCGGGAATTAAATTGAATAAAGGCAGGATGTATAATAATCCACCAATAATACCCAAGCCTATTGTAAGCATGAAAAAGAGAAATGGGTTGTCAGATACCGGCCCGGTACTGGATTTTTTTACTGTAGGAAAAATATAGTTTTTTGCCTTCCAGTCAGGTAGGGTATATTCCCATTTCTTTACACCCTCAGGTAATGCCACTTCGGCTTTTTCTTTTAATGACTTTTGAGCATCTTTTATAAGCGATTTAAGAGTGGCAACATACTCAAAGCTAGAGCCTATCTTTTTGCCTTCCAAGCCTCGTTGAGCGGCAGCAGCTAATATTTCTTCTTTGTGATATTGGTTATCTACTATCAAGGAATCTTCAGTAAGCTCATACTTGTCTAATCCTAAAGTAGCTGTGAAGATTACGATTGCTATGATAAATAAACCAACTCCGATTTTTTGTATAATATTCATCTTTAGAAAAGAATAGTTTTGTTGTGAAAGAGGAAATTAGGCCGTAACCTTTTTTCTAAGAAATTTCAATGCAGCAGTAAGACCTCTCTTTTGCTTGAGCTGTAGGTTTTTCCCACTTTGTTGATTATAAATGGAAACGACGTCTTGTTCGTATTCCTTGTAGAATTCAGGGTCGAAATTGGCTAAGCCCAAGTTCGTTAAGACTTCCTCTACAGAAGTGTTTTGAGCGATCCATTTTTCGCAAACTTCATGTCTGTATCTTACTCCCATCAAATGAAATCCTTGTATGGTATTATCTTTTGAGGAGTAACAGATCCTGATGCTTTTTTTACCATCCGGATGCTCCCAATAAATAGAAGCTTGCTCAGGAGGCGTATGGGCGTAAACCGTACCATAAACCTGATACTCTATATCAAAAAACTTTGCAGAGTTGAACCAGATGCCTGGATCATAGCTCCTTTCTTTGCCACATACATTATAAGCTACAGCTTCACCCATCATTCTTCCTGTATACCATATGGCCTCAATAGGTCTTCTACCAGGTAGGGGATCTCGTGCTTGTGCACAGTCTCCAATTGCGTAAATATTAGGTACGCTTGTTTCAAGGCGATCATTGATAAGGATTCCTCTTTGTGTTTCAAT
>JBCBCD010000784.1:3523-3926 GCA_038530915.1 Bacteroidota bacterium | reverse complement strand
TGTTTGGAAAATGGGGACTTGGCGAGCATGGATCAGCAGGAGAACCCAATGATCAGGGTTTTGATGAATGGCTTGGTTTTCTCAATCAAAAAAGAGCACATGATCATTACATCCATTATTTCTGGCAAAACAAGGATACGTTTTTCTTAAAAGGCAATAGTCCTAAATACAATGTCAACAATACTACCTATAGCCACGATTTGTTTACGCAATATGCACTAGACTTTGTAGCTCAAAACAAGGATACCAGTTTCTTTCTATATCTCCCCTACTGCCTTCCACACGATGCTTATCAAATTCCATCTGAGGACACTTTGAAGTTTACTGATAAAGCTTGGACTGCCAACGAAAAAGTCTATGCTGCTATGGTAGAGAAAGTAGATAAGGATGTAGGCCAACTTTT
>JBCBCD010000784.1:0-3513 GCA_038530915.1 Bacteroidota bacterium | reverse complement strand
ACTTTTGTCAAAACTCAATGAATTGGAATTAGAACAAAATACACTTGTTCTTTTCTGTTCTGATAATGGAGCTGCAAGAAGGTGGGAAGGTCGATTTGATAGTTCTGGACCGCTCAAAGGGAGAAAACGCGATATGTATGAAGGGGGTATCCGCACACCAATGATTGCCTGGATGCCTGGAAGCATTCCGGAAAATACAATCAGTCATACCCCTTTGTATTTTCCCGATGTCATGCCTACACTAGCCAATGTTGCAGGTGCTGAAGTACCTAAAAATATAGATGGAATCAGCATTTGGGCGGACATGCAGGCAAAGGATTTTGTGATACCTGAAAGATACATGTACTGGGAATTTTACGAAGGAGGGTTCTACCAAGCCATCCGTTGGAAGGATTGGAAAGGAATCCGGGAAGGAATAGAAGGCCCACTGGAGTTGTACGACCTATCAAATGATCCGGGAGAAACGAGAAATATAAGTCAAGACAATGCCAATATTGTAGCACAACTGGAAACCTTTCTAAAGGAAGCTAGAACAGAATCACCATACTGGTCTGCCAGGTAGCTTCACTAAAGATTTCATCCATCTAAATTGAGTGCAGAAATGAACAGGAGAAATTTCATCCAACAGTCCATAACCGCTTCCGTTGCTTTAAGTGCTAACCCAGCATGGTTAATGTCTTTTCCGCCCCAGAAAAAGAAAAGCATTGCCGCCTATTACCTTTGCGCCGGAATGTTTACCCAAAATCCTGATAACCTCAAAAGAAATCTTGACCTGATGAAAAGTTGGGGAACCGATATCCTGTGTATTTCCATGCACTTCATGCAACTCAAACGTGCCGGTATCAATACAGATCGAATAGCCGAAAAAAATTTAAAAGCATTTAAAGCAAAGTAGCAAATGAAAAAGGTCCTTTTTTTTATCTGTTCCTTACTCACACTCATGAGCAACTCTTGTTCACAGCAAGATACTCCTCAAGATTCAACGGATCCTTCTAAATATACCAGCAGAGGTTGGAATATACTTTCTTCTCACCGTGAAAATGGACTCCGCACCATAGATACTGCCGCAGCCTATGGGGCCAACTATATAGAATTGAGCCACTATCAATTGGTTCATTTTTTAAAGGATCTCAAAAAGGAAAAGAACAGAGATGTGACCAACTTTTTTGTAGATGAAGCCCATAAAAGAGGTATTGATAAAGTCTTTCTTTGGGATCATGCCTTCTACGAAATGGATTATTATCCCGATCGTTTTAAAGTAAAGGCTTCCGGCGAAGAAGATTTTACCCATCATGCTACTCATTTTGAAGGAGGCTTGAAAGAACAGCTCAATCTTGATGATCCCGAATTTTGGCAATGGGTCTATCAAGACTACGACAGTTTGTTGTCTTTAGCACCTGACATTGATGGCATCACCCTCACCTTTATTGAAACAGGAACCTACGTCATCTATCAGCATTCAGAAAAATTGCAAACAGGTGGAGAGAAAATAGCCGCTTTGGTGGATTCATTAGCGGGATATTTCATAGACAAAAAAGGCTTGGACCTTACCATTCGTACTTTCATTTACAATCAGTTTGAAAAACAAACAATCATTGATGCCTTAAAGCTAATTAAACATCCTGGCATCAAAGTCATGATTAAAATGGTGCCTCACGATTGGTTCATGACCTATCCATATCAGGACTTTGTGCAGGAAATTCCATTTCCGATCATCATTGAATACGATGGAGGTATGGAATATGCGGGAGAAAACATCATTGCCAATTCTTTTGTAAAATACTTCACTGATGCTTTTCAACATTACAACCAATTTGACAATGTCATCGGTTATTGTGTGCGTTCCGACCGTTTTGAAGAAACAGCAGCTACGGGCACGCCCGGTGAGATCAATTTATATACCTTGTCTCGTTTGGCTGAAAACCCATCGCTTAGTGCCGATGAAATCACAGAGGATTTTATTGTTAAGCAATATGGCAAAGGAACTCTCCCCTATTTAAAACCTGCTTTCGATTCTGCCCAGACCGTCATCATGGCTTCGATGTACACCTTGGGACTCCACACAGGCAATCACTCTCGCCTGAATTTTCATCGAAAAAACATCTACCAAAGCCATACCACCGGAGAATGGTATGCACCAGATGATCAAATGTATTATGTGGGGCATGACGTCAACAAAACATTCCATAACTACAAAGACATCATTAATGCATTGTCTTTTCCTGCTTATAAGACAGACACAGCTGGACTAAAAAGAGATATCGCCTGGGTTATAGACAGCAATTGGCTTCAACCACAAGAAGCTATGACCCCCGATTTTTTGCTGGATATTTTAACAGAAAAGCAATACGCCATTGATTTGGCAAAAAAGAACCTCGAACTGGTTTCGACAGCACTACCATTCATAAAAGATCGCACTAAAGCCAATACGCTCTACCACATCTTTGAGCGTACAGTGATATTCGCGGAGGAAAGGAAAGCCATGGCTCAAGCTGTTTATGGATATCGTCTATGGTGTAAGGATGAGCAATACCGTACACCGGAGTTGCAAGCATTGATTTGGGAAGGTCTTGATCAAGCTGATGATTTAATCACTGTGATGGAGCATTATCCAGTTCATGTTCCTCTTGGCCAATGGCGGTGGCATCGTGATAGAGAGTCTTATGACATTTACTATAAAGCCATTACAAATACAGCTTGGGAAAAATTAGGTTTAGAAAAACATGTTGTCCCTAAACCACAATAAGCTTGATGAATATGAGAAACCGATTTGCATTTTTGTTGCTCTTGCTGCCCTTTATTCATGCTTGTACATCGGAACAAAGCCAAGATGTATGGGATGAGGCAGACTTTTCTTTTATAAGTACCTCTATGGGTGAGGAAGCCTTTCAGTTAGGCATTTGGGGTGGTGCTGATGTAAAAAAACTGAAAGTCTTGGATACCAGCAATGTTAAGTATGAAGTGAAAAAAGGTCAGCTTGAATTAGATTATCAGACTGCAGGTTATTTTCAAGTGCTTTCTCAAGTCATAAAGCTTCCTAAACAATGGCCAAATGTGTCAGAGATTTCCTTAGAGATTACAGCAGAGCAGTCAATGTCCATGATATTTGAGCTATATGGTTTAAGATCTCGACTGCAGGACACTTTGTTTCTAACAAAAGGGAAAAATAACTTAATCATTGATACTCGAGAAATTCCATTATTAGGTGGCTTAAATCAGGAAATCACGCAGCTTAAATTCATTGCTCTGCAAAAGGGGAAGCTAAGCATTCATCATATTAAGCTGCATCAAACAGAAATGGAGACCTTTTTGGTAGACCGTTGGGGACAAAGGCAATTAAACGATTTCCCTTCAAAAATTAATCAGGAAGATCAACTCAGAGATACTTTGGCTGAAAAGAATTTTCTACGTCAACTAACATTTGATTTCCAGCGCGATGAATATGGCGGATTTATCCAACATCAACTTGACCTTACTGCTAGTGGTTTTTTCCATACGCAGCAAGTCAATGGA
>JBCBCD010000783.1:0-3938 GCA_038530915.1 Bacteroidota bacterium | reverse complement strand
AAACGCATTTGTACCAATTTAGAAAACATTGTAAAGGTGGAGCGACAATTTATAGCTGGTTTTGAACCAGGAGAGTATGTCATCGCCTACAAAATAAGTTCTAAAGCCGGTGAGTTTGGAGCCATGTTGTCTGTAAGAGTACTTCAGGGTGAAAAAAGAGCTTTTGGGTTTTATGGCGGAGTAGGGTAGTCTAAATGAACATGAGTATCCCAAATTTTCAAATAAATCCCATTAGTCTAAGGTCGAATCGTCCTACGGACTGTCTAATTGAATTTCCTACCGAAAAGCGGTCGAAAATTAAGTTTAGGCTACTGCTCAACCAAGTAAACTGTGAAAAAAGCTTGTTGAGTTTTTGAATTACCAGATTTTAAGCCTACATGAGGCTCAGCACAGTAGCGATTTATATCGACAGTCCGTAGGACGATTCGACAGCCTCCGAAGGAGTGGCGATTAGACCTTAGACAAAATCAGTGATAACTCATGCTTTCACAACTCTTACTTGCCTTATCTGTTAAAAAGGATATGAAAAGAATTAAACCGAAGAAAGGGCAGGAAAGTGTTTGGGATTATCCCCGACCACCCAAGTTGGAAGCCACTTCCAAACACCTTAAAGTCGTTTTTAATGGTAAAGTGGTACTGGAAACAAATAAAGCTTATCGGGTTTTAGAAACTAGCCATCCACCTGTTTACTACATTCCACAAGAGGACATAGACATGCGATTGATGGAAACAGTAGAAGGGCGCCAATCTTTCTGTGAATGGAAGGGTAGGGCAAACTATTGGAATTTGATAGTTGACAATCAAACAAGTCCTATGGCGGCATGGAGTTATCCAGCACCAAATACCAGATTTTTACCCATTAAGGATTATCTGGCTTTTTATGCTACCAGAGTTGACGAATGCTATGTAGATGGAGAAAGGGTACAAGCGCAGGAAGGAGACTTTTATGGTGGCTGGATTACTAACGATATTGTAGGACCTTTTAAAGGAGGGACTGGTACTTGGGGTTGGTAAAATCAAATAGGATAAAATGAAGATTAACTTACCTGAAGACTTATTCAAAAGACAAGATGAAAGCCCAGATGAGGAATTTTACGCAATGCCACGCCTGGTTACACATATAGACAAGCATGCAATTGATGCGGTTACAAAGCTGTATCGTGAATTGCTTCCACCTGATGGTGTGATATTGGATTTGATGAGTAGTTGGATCAGTCATTTACCAGAAGATGTAAATTATCAAGAGGTAATAGGCTTGGGAATGAATGAAGCCGAGTTGAAAGCCAATAAACGTTTGACTTCCTACGACATTCAAAATTTGAACACCCATCCAATTTTACCTTACGAGGATAATCAATTTGACGGAGCTACTATATGTGTATCGGTTGATTATTTAATTAAACCAGTAGAGGTAATTCAGGAGGTGGGACGTGTTCTCAAAAAAGATGCCCCTTTGATAATTACTTTTTCCAATCGTTGTTTTCCAACAAAAGTTATAGCAATTTGGTTACAATTAAAGGACAGAGAACGCGTTGCTTTGGTAAAGCAATTTATGGAATTGGCTGAATGTTTTGATCCTATCCATACATTAAATCGTTCTCCCAAAAGAGGACGAGATCCTTTGTATGCAGTAGTAGGTATAAAAAATCAATAATTAAGTTCAAGATAAACCTTATGGCTAGAAACTATGACCTATCAGATCCTACCGATCTGGAAGTATTAAAATCAGATTTTGATTTTTATTCAGCAGATGAATGGCAACAATTCATCGATTTCACCTTACTAGATGGAAATAAGAAGCTGCTTTCCTATGATGAAAGAGGTATTCTTATGCAAGCTCGCAAGAAAAAATTGTACAATAATTACCCGTCTTCCAGGCAAATGATGGCAGCCATCAAAATAGCTGAAAAGATAGAAGAAGCGATGAAAAAGGCTGCAAGTGCTCCTGCTAAAGAGGAAGAAGAAAACAAAGAGCCAGACGATAAAGCTGAATCGTAAGATATTTGCTTAAATGCTTTTCTTCTAAATTTTGATTCTGTGTTCGGGGGGATTAGTCCAAAATGATTTCTAAATTGTAAGCAATTACAATTTAGAAATCAAAACTTCACCAAAATGAGAAATCCCCTTTTCCCGTTTCTATTAGCCGCTATTTGTGTTTTTACTTTTGCTTGTCAACCAGCTGACTCGGGCGGACAAGATAAAGAAAGCATTTCTATGCAATCTGACTTTGATACACCTCCAACTGCGGAAAAGCAGCCTTCTACATTTGAAGAACATGGCAATACCAGAGTAGACAATTACTACTGGTTAAAGAATCGTGACAATCCAGAAGTAATCAATTACCTGGAATCAGAAAATAGTTATGCTGAAGATGTAATGTCTGGTACAGCCGAATTGCAGAACACCCTATTCGAAGAACTGAAAGGACGCATCAAGGAAGAAGATGAATCACTCCCTTATTTCGATAATGGATATTACTATTACAACCGAACTGAAGAGGGACAGCAATATCCCATTTACTGTCGCAAGAAGGGAAGTATGGATGCAGAAGAAGAAGTTTTGATAGACGGCAATAAAATGGTAGAAGGCAAAGAAGCCTTTATCTTGAGTGCTTTACAAGTAAGTCCGGACAACAATATCATGGTTTATGCCTATAATTATACTGGCTCTTATGTAGAATATACGATTGCTTTTAAAAACCTTGAAACTGGAGAAATATTATCAGATCAACTGGAAGCTACCGGAAATATCCAATGGGCCAATGATAGCAAAACCATCTTTTTTGCTCGTCAAAATGATGCTTTAAGGTATAATCGAATTTTTAAGTACGAAATAGGGAGCAATAAAGAAGAATTGGTTTATGAGGAAGAGGATGAATTGTTTAGCTGTTACATTTCTAAAACGACATCCAGAGACTATTTAATGATCTACTCGGGCAGTTTTACTACATCAGAAATTCAAATCATGCCCGCAGACCAGCCTAACGGGCAGTTTACTTATTTCGCACCAAGAACCAAAGACCTAGACTACAGTCTAGATCACCATGATGATCGTTTTGTAATTCGTTATAAAGATCCGGAGAATAAAAATGCCAAACTCATGGAAGCACCCAATACCGGTTATGAGGATAAAGCGAGTTGGAAAGACATTGTGCCGCATGATCCGAAGGTATTGATTGAAGGCTTTTCCATTTTTAAAGATTACCTGGTGTACAATATTCGTACTAATGGGTTAGAAGCCATTCGTTATATGAATTGGGACGATAGAAAAGTGGAAGAAATTACCTTTCCGGAGCCGGTTTATACGGTTTCTTATTCAGGTCAACCGATGGGCTACAAGTCCGATCAAATGCGTTACAGCTACTCTTCTTTAAATCGTCCTTACACTACTTATCGATTTAATTTATCTACAGGGGAAAGTACTATTGAAAAAGAAACTGAAATACCCAGTGGTTTCAATCCAGATGAATATGTGGTAGAAAGAACATTTGCTACAGCTGAAGACGGGGTGAAGGTTCCTATGGCTTTATTGTACCGTAAAGGCTTGGAAAAAGATGGAAAAAATCCGGTCCATATTTATTCATACGGTTCTTATGGATCTAGTACCGATGCTTATTTCAGAAGCTCTATTATTAGCTTAGTAGATCGCGGATTTGTTTATGCCATTGCTCAGATAAGAGGAGGAAGTGAGATGGGTGAAGATTGGTATGAGCAAGGGAAGTTACTCAACAAGATGAATACGTTTACTGATTTTATTGCCTGTACAGAACATCTGATTGATGAAAACTATACCAATAAAGATTTAATCACTGCTTCAGGAGGGAGTGCTGGTGGCTTGTTGATGGGAGCAGTTGCAAATATGCGCCCTGATCTTTATGAAGTAATTGTAGCAAGAGTACCTTTTGTAGATGTTATCAATACCATTCTGGACGAATCATT
>JBCBCD010000782.1:0-3948 GCA_038530915.1 Bacteroidota bacterium | reverse complement strand
ACCCTACACCCTACACCCTACACCCTACACCCTACACCCTACACCCTACACCCTAAAGGCATGCATTTTTTATTAATTATTAAAAATTCACTATCAATAAATTCATAATTTGAATTTTTATTATATATTTGTGTTATAACACTAAGTTACTTAAGAATAACCCATATTCTGAATACTTGAAAGCTTAACTTCCCGCTTACCATTAAGAATAAACTTTTTCAGTCTTTAAGGCTGGCTTGAGAGGAACAATTTATGCACGTTCAGGTTACATGAACATTCACATCCCAAGAAAATTATTATTGAAAACTAATGCTTTTGCTTGTTTTCAGACAAAAAGAAAGTAAGCAATGGTCAAAAATAAGTTACTGACTTAGAATTAGTTACTTGTTCTTTGCCCATTACTAAATAAGGTTCCTAATTAAAAATTACACACGACACATGAAGCACTTAAAAGTACTTACATGGATGCAATTGTATTGCATCCTCGTAGTAACACCCCTGGTTTTAAACCAATCTTTTGCACAACAAACAAGTGATGAAAATTTCACACCGATGCCACTGCCCAATATGATCACTCCTCTACTTTACGGGAGTACTGAGGGCTCAGAAAACTACTTGATTCAGTACAGTTTTGATTCTTCAGCTTATTCGATTTTAAAGAAACAGGAGAATTTCCCCTTAGTACAGTTTTACAAACCTAAGAAAAGACCACTAGCACCTGTTAAGCGTTTCTCGGAACTGCAAGAAGTTGCCAATCCTAGTAGAGCGCCTTACAGAAGAGTAGTGAAATTACTGATTACAACGAATGATGGTAGACGCCTTAGTTGTTCTGGTACATTGATTAGTCCGACTCATGTCGTTACGGCTTGTCACTGTGTATTTAATGACCGTTATGGTGGTTGGATGCGCAACATCAGTGTAGTACCCGCCTATGACGATGGATCGGCACCATATGGATCTGCCAATATGGAAGAAGCACTGACTTGGTCGGCATGGATTGAAAGAGGAGATTACGCCTGGGATGTAGCCGTTTTAAAATTAGATAGACCGATTGGTTCGGAGACTGGTTGGTTTAACCTTGGCTATGAAGAAAGGTCATCAGATTACCTGAGAAACACTTACAAAATGTTTTCCTATCCTGGTACATCACCATTTAATGGTCGTAAGATGTATGAATGGGAGGGGGGTTTTGATTATACTTTTGGCAGGTCACTGGTATATTCGCAGGACCAAGGCTATGGTGGTCAAAGCGGTAGTACTCCTTTTACTTATGCAGATGATGACAATGGAGAGGTGTTGGCTGTTCTCTCACATGGCGTGTTTGGTTCTTCACCTTCAGTCGGCTACGTTTTGATTGATGAGTTTAAATACAACTCTATTATGGAGTGGATGGATGTAGAAGAAGAACAACAGCTATATGACATAGCCTTCTATGATCTAGAACTATCAACCAATGAGGCAGTAAGAGGAAGTCGTTTGCCAGATTTTGATTTACAGCTTGAAAATACTTGTCAACAAGTATTTAGTGATTCCGTCAAGTTGAGCCTATTCCTGGAAGATCCTATAACCAAAGAGCGACGGGTTTTGATGGAAGAAAATGTAGACTATGGTTCTATTCAGCCACGTGATATCATAGAAGTAAGCTTTAGGAAAAATGACTGTTATATTCCAGTAGAATTGGCCAATGGCACTTATAATTTAGGGGCAAATATTATGGTGGATGACGACATCCTGGAAAACAATTTACTCAGTCGGGATAAATGGTCCACTCTTGTTGTTTCCAGTAAAGCCGAACCTGATCCGAGACCTATCATAGTTTCTCCTGACTTTATCGAAGCAGAAGCAGAAGGCGGCACCTTTAAAATCACACTTGAGACACCAGACAATATTTTTTGGTCTACTTCGAGCAAAGACGATTGGCTCAACGTGCTGGAAATTATTTCTAATGGCGATGGGAAGTATACTCTAAATCTGGAAGTAGCACCTAATAACAGTACAGATCTGAGAATAGGTACGCTGTTTATTCAAGGAGGCAATCAACAATTGGAAATTACAATTGAACAGGCAGGACAAGAATTGTCTTACATGGATACGGTCATCCTTTATCCTGGTTGGAATATTATTTCTATTGATCTTATTCCTCAAGATAGTAGTGTAGAAGCTGTGATTGCCAGCTTAAAACCAGGTAACTTAAGAATGTTGCAAGGTTTGGTCGATCAGACTTATGTTTCTTATGTTCCTGGGAGAAACTCCAATGACCTGAAACACTTCAGAAAAGGGCATGGCTATTGGATAAATGTAAGTGAGAAAGATCTTCTAATTATTGAAGGGGTGCCCATACAATCAGATTTTCGCTTACCTATTGAAGGAAAACGCAATCTGGTTGCCTATATTCCTCAGAATTCTACTTCTGTAGAAAGCTATTTTAAAGACTTGATTGATGAAGGTCGCTTAGATTATGTTGCCACTTATCAGGCGGGTAGGTATATAAAATTCGATCCTGATTTTGATGTGAATTCCTTGACCACTATTGAAAATGGAGCTGGATATTGGGTCGAGCTCAATACTACTTCTGCTTTCAGTGCCAGCCAAAGTCTTGATATCAAGCAAAAAGAAAGCATTAAATACCCAATTGAGCCTACGATTACGATATTGAATACAAATAGTGTTCAACTGAATTACCAAAGTCAAAAACTACAAAGTGGTTTCATTACCTTGATAGATGTATCAGGTAGAACGATTGCACAAGAAAAGATACAGTTGATAAAAGGCCTCAATGAGTTTTTACTGGAAATACCTAACTCAAGAACATCTCAGGTGATTTTCTTACAGTTGCGTATTGAAGGGGAGCCACTTATTACCAGGCCAATATTGTTAGAGTAGTTTAGTGTTTAGGGGATAATTAGCAATAAATCTAACATTTGTGTATAATAAAAAGTGTTTATGTCTATATAGTACAAAAAATAGATTTCAAAATCATTCACCCTACAACAGGAAATACAAATAAATCAGAATAAGTTAGATTGTGTATTATTTCGGAGTGATCAGTGGTTTATCTGATCACTCTTTTTTTAACAACTTCTATATCTAAAAGAAATATATGTAGCAATTGTCCATAGGTTTTACTTTTTGATTTAAAAAAGTTAATTTTATGAGGTAAAAGATCATTAATCTGCATTGAGAGCCTATCTAAAAAACAACTAAACGAATGACACCATTCGTTTCTTCCTGGTTTTACACTTAACCATCTTACATCTGAAGGGTACTAAGCAATCACAACGACTACTTTTTTATGCCTCATATAAAAGGAAAACTATGAGACTACAGTTACATCTATGCCTGACAATACTATTATCCATAATGATGATAGATGCCAATCATTTATTTGCTCAGGCAAAAACGAAATTTACTTATGGACCTAATGATGCCTACAACGGCAGCTTAAGTGCTTCATTGGTAATGATTGGCAAAGATAAAAGGAGTGGAGCTTTCAAAACTAAGGTGTTGACTTCTAAAGATCCGTACATCGATATTCAGCAGTATCAAGATATTTCAATTGTATTGAGAATATCAAATTTTAAATTGGAAGATAACCACCTGGATAATTCATGGATGGAGTTGCCTCTTAATGCTTATTTGTCTAAAAATACACCTGGTTTGGAGAAATTATCGAAGACACAAGTCTTGGTTTTGGGTGGTGAAAATATAAGAGGTGCCAGGAAAATTGGTGACATCAGATATGGCATAATGAATGGTTTGACCGATCAAACTTCAGGTGAAATTGGTTTTTCCTTTGATTTTATCTCTTCTGAACACGATGATAAGAAAATCAGGTTTAAGCACAGTTTTCCTTATGTGATTACGGCTACCTTACCTATTGCTAATTTCAGCTCTTCTTCCGGTTTATCTTCAATTATTCCTTTGGATGCTAAATTTTCATTATCAATA
>JBCBCD010000781.1:0-3949 GCA_038530915.1 Bacteroidota bacterium | reverse complement strand
TTTGAATCCTATCTTTTGATAAGATTTAAACCAATAAGAAACTTAAGCTGCTATAAAGGGGACCTCCATGTCAAGCAGATAAACAAAGAAGTAGAAATTAAACAGATTGAAAATGCAAACTTTGAAGAGTTGAGTCAGATTGGAGAAATAATACCAAGCTGGCAAAACACCAAAGCAACCATCACCAACTTAGGAGCTAATGCCCTTTGTTTTCTTGCATATATGGAAAAAGAATTGTGTGGCTATATAGTCTTAAATAAAAGCAACAATCGAATATTGCAATTGGCAGTAAAAAATGAAATGAGAAACAAACATATTGGAAGTACATTATTGCAGCATGTTAAAAATAACATTTCAGCCTCAGTTTCAATCATTAATGTAGACAGTAATTTCAATTCAATATTGAATTTTCTGGAAAGCAATAACTTAAAAAAAACGATCACACAGGAAGAAATGAAACTAAAAATAGCCAATGCATAACAACAACTGTGAAAGCTTATTAATCTTAAACTTGACTTTTGCAACAGTTGTACCCTCATTAATGGCGACTTGGTTTCTTATCTTAAATAAATTGTTACTTTCGCCTACCTTTAGCTCAAAGAAACCAAAGTTGACGGTCGTTGTTAATAATCCTGTTTGTAAACACGTCAATTTTTACATTTAACTTTTAAAGGGAATATATCCGATCATTGGTATGAGCTTAAAATTAGATGATTTTTCCTACGAACTCCATGAATCCCGGATTGCTAAACATCCACCAAAAGAAAGGGGAACCTCCAAATTACTGGTTTATCGAAAAGGGGAGATTCAACACCACCATTTTGGTGATATAGTAGAGCAATTAACAAAAGAGGCGGTATTGGTTTTTAATGATACCAAAGTAATTCCTGCCAGAATCATCTTGCATAAGGAAACAGGGGCTCGAATAGAGATTTTCTTATTGGAACCACTCGCACCTTCCAGAACACATGAAGAAGTGATGAATAGTCAGAAGGCTTGTACCTGGAAGTGCATGATCGGAAATGCTAAAAAATGGAAACAAGGGACCTCCTTAGCAAATGAGACACTCAATTTTACGGCTACCCGTATTAGTGGAAATGAAGTAACCTTTGAATGGGAGGGAATGACTTTTAGTGAGTTGCTTATGGAAATCGGAAAAATTCCCTTGCCTCCTTACATCCAACGCGAAGTTGAACAAGAAGATAAAGATCGCTATCAAACGGTGTACTCAAAAATGGATGGTGCAGTAGCGGCTCCCACTGCAGGTTTACACTTTACAGATGAGATCATTGATCAACTGGAGACCAAAGGGGTACATACTGAATATGTTACGCTTCATGTTTCTGCGGGAACCTTTCAGCCCATTAAAGTGGATGACATCACAAAGCATCCCATGCACAACGAGCAGGTATGGATTCAAAAGCCTACCATTGAATCATTGCTTTCTGCAACACAAACGATTGCAGTAGGTACCACCTCTATGCGAACTTTGGAAAGTCTCTATTGGTTTGGAGTGCGATTACAGCATGGTAAAGAAGATTTTTACATCCAAAAGGACGATCCTTATGAGATGGAAGCGATAGACAAACAAGCTGCTCTGCAAAATATATTGGACTTTATGAATCGACAGCAACTGGTGCAAATAGGAGGTCAAACAGAGATTTTTCTTTATCCAGGTTATACTTTTAGGATGTGTGATGGATTGATCACGAACTATCACATGCCAAACTCTACCTTGATCCTTTTGATCGCTGCATTCATAGGTGAAAATTGGAGAAAGGTTTATCAGGAAGCTTTGGATAACGATTACCGTTTTTTAAGTTATGGAGATAGTTCTTTATTGATTCCATGAGTTGCTTAGCGCATTGTTGAAATAGTGATTTACCAGTATATTGGGTTAAATTATCCGATGTCATTATGAAATATACCACCCAATTTATTTTGCTATTCTTAATAGCAATTACCACTTCTTGTGTAGATAAAATAGCTTATTTAGACAATGACTATCCCGGCTTAATTCCCAAGAAATATGCAGTTGGAACTATCAATATCGATGGTCGCCACCAACAGAATATGACGATGAGTCCGGATGGAAAGGAACATCTTTTTACGGTTACGGACGCTGAATTGTGGCGTTATGAGACCATCCTCAGGGTAAAAAACATTGATAAGCAAATAGTGATCGACACTCCCCAATTTGTTATGGACTTCAAATATGAAAACGAGTGGTTTATTGGAGAACCCATGATTTCACCGAATGATCAGAGCTTATATTTCGTTGCAGATTACCCACCTGACATTTGGTCGGCAAAAAGGACGGCTACAGGAGATTGGTCTGAGCCCAATAAGCTGACTGAATTAAGTACTGAAGAAGGAGATTGGTACGTCACTTTATCGCGAAATGATAAACTATACTTTACGAATAACACCGTATACCAGGCTACATTGGAAAATGGGCGCTACACTACAAAAAATGCACTGGAAAAACATTTCAATCAAAAAGACACTCAGGATCCATGTATATCACCTAATGAAGATTACATGATTTTTACTGCCGAAGATACCACCAATAATAAGCGGAGTGATCTATTCATCAGTTTTCATGATGGAAAGGGGAATTGGTCGAAACCCCAAAGCCTGGGCGAAAACATCAATACCGAATACCGGGAGTTTGCGCCCTATATTTCACCAGATGAACAATTCTTATTTTTCTCGAGAAGAGATAAATGGCAAAATGCGGAGTTTTCCAATATCTACTGGGTTAGTTTAAAAATAGTTGACCAATTCCAATAGGAATTTAGTTAAGTTTAGTGTATATAATGGTCTTTTTTTTGGCTAAGAAGAAGGATACAATTAGTGAAACGCTTAGTAGGGTTTTGAGTAGTTTTTCAACCTGTGCAAGGCTTCTTATCAAGATGTAAAATAGTATTTTGTTTAAATGAAAATTAAGCTTGTTTTAATTTCTCTCTTACTTTTTTCTTCTTTTTTATTTCCATGTATTCTCGAGGAGGGAAACATGGTTTTAGTGAAAGGAGGCTCTTTTCAAATGGGTAATTCCAAAGGGCTTTTTGACTTTAATGTAGAACAACAACCTGTACATAAAGTCGAACTATCTGATTTCTTCATAGAAAGATTTGAAGTGACCAACGAAGAATATATTATTTTCCTGAATGATTTAAAAAATGTAATTCAAATCGATAGTACAGATAAAGTTTTTACAAACGGGGTAGGAATTAAATACATGGATGAAATATACATAGACGTACTAAACAACTTAGACAGTACGATCAAAGCAGGAATCGTATTAGTACATACAGATCAAGACATCCATTTCGAGTTAATTAAGGGAAAGGAGAAATTCCCGGTGACGTATACATCTTGGTATGGCGCTAATGCCTATTGTGAGTGGAAGTATAAAAACGGCGGCTTGCCTACTGAGTCTCAATGGGAATATGCTGCGCGAGGTGGAATATTTTGGAAATTATACGATTTTAAATATTCAGGTAGTAATCACCTTGATTCAGTAGCATGGTATTGGGATAATGCAAAATTCAGACCACATCAGGTAGGACTTAAAAAACCAAATAAATTAGGACTCTACGACATGAGTGGCAATTTGTGGGAATGGGTTGAAGATCACTGGCATGATAATTATAATAATGCTCCTAAAGATGAAAAGGCATGGTTACTTAAAAACGCCCCTAAGGATCACAATAGAGTTCTGAGAGGAGGAGCTTGGTATTACAGTCAAGGTCAGGCTACAGTCACCAATAGATGGAGTGATGTTCCGGATGATAGGCATAATTATAAAGGATTCCGTTGTGTCTGTAATAGTAAACCCATTGAACGCAATTAGAGAACTTGTCTTAAACAGACTTAAGTATGATAGAAAAGCAGATTGTCGATAAAATTAAGGGAGTCTTAAGGAGTGATAGACCTATTATCGTTG
>JBCBCD010000780.1:0-3952 GCA_038530915.1 Bacteroidota bacterium | reverse complement strand
CTCCTACAAAGCCTAAAGAAGTCGAATACCTGGAACAATTTGTATTTGTAGGAGATGATTTTTCATTAGTGAGTTGGAGTTTATTGATGGCTTTAAAGAAGCGATCAAAAGAAAAGGGTTTGAGCAGATAATCAAGTACGTCGAGCTCAAATCCATCTAAAGCGTATTGAGGATAGGCCGTGGTTAAGATGGTTTTAGGTGGGTTTCTGAGGCTTTTCAAAAAATTGAGCCCGGATAATTTGGGTAGGTTGATATCAAGAAATAATAGGTCGATTTTGCTTTGCTCGAGTGTAGACATAGCGGATAGGCAATCACCAAAGGTGGCTACTAGATTGAGGTGAGGGACATCTGCTATGTATCGGGTCAATATCCTTTGAGCAGGTACTTGATCTTCTATGACTAAACAGTTGATTTTCTTATTCATGTGAAACACATTTACAATAAATTTAATCGAAGATTGACTCTAAACTCATTGTCACTTTGGTCGTACTTCAGAATGTAATCATTAGGGTACAAGAGTTCTAATCTTTTACTTACATTATCCAGGCCTATTCCTCCGAGCTTATCTTCAACTTCTCCTTCGGTGCTAAAATTATTTTCTGCAAAAAAATCGAGTACACCATCGATAACGCGTACAGTTATTTCTATGTTGATGTTATCAATTAAGGTATGCATGCTGTGTTTGAAACAGTTTTCAACAAAAGCAATCAATAATAAAGGTGCTATCCTATAGCCTTTTGGATCTCCTAATATCCTGAACCTAACTTCCCCTCTGCCTTCCATTTGAATTTTCTGTAATTCAATATAGTTACTCAGGTAATCCAGATCTTTCGACAGCGGTACCTGAATTTCATCGCACTCATACAACATATAACGCATGATGTTGGAAAGCTTCAAAATCATGGGAGGTACTTTTTTCGGCTCTTCCAGGGAGTAAGAGTAGATATTGTTGAGGTTGTTGAATAAAACATGGGGGTTGATTTGAGACTTGAGGAATTTAAGTTCGCTTTCAAGTTTCTCTCTTTTCAATTCTTCAGCAACCAATTGCTGTTGTCGAAGGTCCCAACTGATTTTAAAGGCCAACATAACAATAACTTGCGGGAGAATTTCGGGAATAATATAGCCCATACTTCGTAAGTCAAAAGACTTTCCCCTGGTATCCGGATAAAAGATGGCCTCGATCACTCCTTCTTCCATTGCTCCTGCAATAACTAACCCAATGGCTCCAAAAAGAATAAATTGAATAAACTTTTGTGTGTTGAAGTATCTAGGTAGTAAAATATAGTTAATGACATAGACCAAAGCTGCATAATTGGCAGTAAAACATACTTCTGCCAATATATCATTGAAGGTAGATGTTGTTTGCAGTCTGGTGAATAAAAAGATGATAAAAATCAGAACACTAATGTTCCAATCATTCAGTGTTAATTTGTCGAACCGCTGTTGAATCTTCTTTGGTAGTGCTATTTCTAAAGACTTGCCATTCATCTTTTGAAGATAATCAGATCCACAAACTTCTAAAAAAGCTTTCGTTGAAATTCACTTTAAACCACTTAAACAACCATTTTGAAGAGATGAGTAACTTAAAATGAAAGTTTTACTGTCTGACAGGCAAGAAATGTCATTCACCGAGCTTTTTTTTAGGGTTTTTCATACTGCTCTAGTTTGTGAAAAAAAGAGCCATGAAAATAATGTACTTGAAGTTACTCTTACTCATCTATTCTTTAGGAGCTAACGCTCAAAATCAAATACAAGCAAACATCATTGAAGAAGGAAGTGGAAAAAGCATCGCCTTTGCCAATGTATCCATTTATACCGCTCAAGACAGTGCTTTTATCACAGGAACAAATACTGATGAAAAAGGGAAGTTTCAATTCAATGAAATAGCAGCAGGCAATTATTATTTATTGGTGCAAATGATTGGTTATAAAGATCATTATGAATCTTTCAATTGCCTCAGTGGAAAATGTGATCTTCCTGCTCAAATTGCTATCGGCAAGGAATCCATCAACTTAGAAACCATTACAGTTAGTGCGGAAAGAAGTCGATTGGTTACACAAATGGGAAAAAAAATCCTTTATGTTGGGCAAGACCTTACTTCCAGTGGGGGCAATGTATTAGATGTATTGGACAATCTACCGAGTGTTGAAACCAATTTTGATGGTTCTATTTCAGTAAGAGGAGGGAGCAATGTACTTATTTTTATCAATGGAAGACCCAGCAGAAAAGATGGCTTGGCACTCCAACAACTACCTGCAGAATCCATCTTAAAAGTCGAATTGATTACCAATCCTTCAGCCAAATATGATGCGGAAGGCATTTCGGGTATTATCAATATTGTATTCAAACGAGACAGCAACAAAGGAACCAATCTGAATACAACAGCTTTTATAGGTATACCAGAAAGATGGCAAACAGGCATGGTAGGCAATCACAAAAATGATCAATTTAATTTTGCCATAAATGCCAATGTTGGCGAGAATAAAAATGTGATCAGTACTGTCTTTTCAGATAGAACTACCGATAATGAAGCGATCACTATTCAACGTTACATCAATGATGTAGAAAGAAAGGGCAGCTGGCACTTTTGGAACATCAATCCATCGATCGAATACACGCCCGATACTTCCCAACAATGGGTGCTCAATTATCAGTTCAACTTTTGGGACGATCAGGACAATATGCAGCAGATCAATGATTTCGCTTACAATGATACTAGGCAAGAGCGAATCACCTTAAGTAATAAAGGACAAGAACTGGAAAATGAATTTGAAATTGCGCTTTCCTACAATAAAGACTATCCTCAAGAAGGACGTCGCTTGTTTTTATCTATTGCCCATTCAGGCGAAGATGAAGATGTACCCAATATTTTCAATTTAGAGAATATAGATTTGAGTGAAACACCTTTAGACGATTTTATCAAAAGTTCGGATACCCGTGAAAGACAGCGTTTTACACAATTAAAATGGGATTACAGTTTGGTAAAAGAAAAGTGGGGACAAATAGAAATGGGAAGTGAAAGTACATTGATTGACTTTAATGTTTTGCAAAAACTAGCATTCAATGACCCTGCCTTCATGGTCCCAGATAATGATTTTTCCATCCTACAGATTAAAAATGCAGCTTATCTTACTTATGCCTTTTCATTTGATAGAATAGATTTTAATATAGGAACAAGAATCGAGCACTTTTACAGTGATGCCATCCAAGAAAGCTTGGATAGTAGCTTCACACAGGACTTTCTGAATCTTTTTCCCAGTTTAGCAGTAAGCATTGATTTGGATAAGGAAGAAAAACAGCAGCTTAGTCTTACTTACAGCAAAAGAATACAGCGACCTAGCTTTTTTGACCTCAACCCATACATTTATTATGTAGATCCCTTGAATCTTGAACAAGGCAATCCATTTCTGGAACCTGTCTTCGCTGACAGTTGGGAATTGACTCATACTCTTTCTGCTGAAAAACTTGACCTTGTCACAACTTTATACAATCGAATTTCTAGAAACACCATCCAAGATATTGTCTTTGCAGAAGGAGAGAAAACCATTACCACCTACACCAATTTTGCCCAAGAAAGCAATGCCGGCCTGGAAGTAGTGGCCAATCTGTCCCCTTATAAATGGTTGGATCTGAATACTACCTTCAATCTATTCCACCGTTCCTTCACCGACAATAGCGATGTCCTCTTCAATAATAATCAAACGACCTGGAATCTACGAATAGAACCTGTCCTCAAGTTCAACAATCAATGGCGATTGGAAATGACCAGCTTCTATCGATCTCCGGTTATTCGTCCTCAAACTGTATTATTGGGCAATTATTACCTGAATATCGCCCTGCGAAAAAAGATCTGGAACGACAGAGGCAGTCTTATCTTGAATATCAGTGATGCTTTCGCCACCCGAAGATTTGTCAGAGAAACAGAAACGGATAACTATTTTATTTTGATGGA
>JBCBCD010000779.1:0-3960 GCA_038530915.1 Bacteroidota bacterium | reverse complement strand
AGTTTATCTTTTTCATGCTGCTCCGGTTGATCTTGCCATTCTAAACTGGCTCTCTATATATGCACTAATTAGTCTTTTACGTTTTACTTCAAGGCTCTCCGTATCTTCTCTAACAAATAGTGTATTGGATTCATTGCCCTCAAAAGTTTTCATCATTAAGCTCAATAAAAATGGCGTTTCTGCAAGTCTTAACCAAGAGGAGTCCTCTAACAAGAGGTTCTTTAGATTCGAATATTTAGATCCGGACTTATCTAAATAATGTATGACCTTTTCTTTAGAAAGCAAGCGCAATCTTATAGCACCATTAAGACTAAGTTTATCACCCAATTCAATGTATTCCTTCAAACGAGAGCAAACAACAGTGCTAGTAAGTGAAAATTGCTTTAAAAAGGTATTAATTGCTTGTACACATTCATCTCTGGCTTCGATACCTACTTCATCCAGACCGTCCAAGAACAAAATCAATCTTTGATTATTCACCCATTCTTTTCCAAACTTCTTTGGAATCATATACTTAGAACTTAATTCTTCAACCAACCAGTCTGATAACTTTTTCTTTGAATAGGACCAGGAAGAAAGATTGAAAACTACAGGAAGAGGATTACTCGTATCATCATAGCTTTTTAAAATCAAATCAGCAAGTTGTAGTAACATGGTTGTTTTTCCTGCACCTGGTTCACCTAGAATCAACAAAGATCTGCCAACTGCATCAAAAACATCATTAATAGAATGGCCTTCAGGTATAGGTATGTCTCCCCAAGGACTATCCACCATGCTAGGCATAGTATTTAAATCCAATTGGATCAGCGCATTATTGCTAATGGAAGGTTCAAACACGCCTTCTATCCAATATTGAAATACTTTATTTCTCAAAATCAATAAACCATCATTGTTTTGAAGATCTGCATGTGGCTTTGTGGGAATTTCCTCTTTATTTAGTTTTGAATCTTCAGAAGAAGGTTTTGGGAATAGAACATCTTTGTAATCTACATTGAAGAGGTTTGTATTTACCGTTCTAAGGTGCAAGACAGGAATGCCCCATTCGGAAGAATTACTAGAGGAAAAACTTATGGCCTTTCTAGACTCTTGAATAGCAAAATCTATTGAAAGTCCATCTGCAATGGTCTCATAAAAGGTTCTTGAAAATTCCAGTGCTGCTTTATCAGTTATTTCATATTGCATGGATATTACAGAAGGGATTCCCTTTTTTATCAAGCTCGCCCCTGTGCTGGAGAAAATATTGTCAGTATTGGACTTAGCTCCTTCACAGGAGTTGAGTACTACCATTTTTAGCGTTTTATGATCAGCAAGTAAACGACCAAGGCTACTGGCAGATATGATAGAAGTATAGCCCTCTTCATTTACTAAGGCTATTGCCCCTTCTTGTGAGTCAACTTCAAAAGAACCATGCCCTATGAAATGAATTAAATGGTACTGTCCTCTTCTGAGTGCAATTTGAAGGTCACGCCAGGTAGGATTTTCTAGCCATGTCATCTTAATTTGTCCTCTTTCAACTAGATGCTCTGTAGCCAACATCATTTGTGTTCTCTCTCTTTCAACATCAAGAGCAGGTAGATCTTTAGGCGAGGAGATAATGCCTAATATTTGAATAGGTGGCTTTATTTCTAATGACTTTAAGGATTGAGATAACTCCAGAAAACGAATAATTGGCCTTTCTATTGAAAGAGTGAAAAAGTCATCCTCTACTGGATCATATAAATATTCCCAAGGAATATTTGTCAGTGATTGAGAATCTAATCTCAATAACAAACGAAGCCCTTTATCCTCATCTCGTACTTTTTGAAGGCTGATCCTTAGGCAAGACAATATTTCTGAAACGAATATTTTTTCAAATAGCAAGAGGCCTATACTTTTTGCAAGTTCTAATTCTTTAGGTGATTCTTTTCGTCCAGCTCTTGTTAGATGTTCATTTTCAATTGTATATTTTGTTGCTTTTCTAGAATTGGAACTAATCTCTAGTAACCTGAGAATATGTCGTAACTTAGGTCCATCTGTATTAATTGAAATAATAGCATTTGCTTCTCCGGCTGGGGATCGAAGAACACTAACTGAGTATTGTCCGTTATTGTTAGCACTAATCTTTAACTCAAAGTTTTCGTATTCCATTAACTGGTGGTTTCATTATGGGTTGAAAAGCCTTTATTAATTATGAAGAGAAAGATAGTAAGAAAAATCTAATTCATAAGATTTGTACATTTTTGGACCTTTTTATTGCAGTCTGGAATGCTAAGTGAAATAAAAAAGGGGATGTAATACTTAGGAAGAAAGAAAGCACTAAAAACGAGAAAGAGTTTACTTATTTATTCTTTCTTTGGTTTTATCTCTTGCTTCTTCGATAGTATTTGAAGTTAAAAGTAAATCAAGCATTGCCCAAACCCGCATGCTCCTTACAATTCACTTACTTGCCTTGGTTTCTTTAGGTGGGATAATTGCTGGACCAAGCTTGTACAGATAATGAGGCTCCCAATTTATTTCGGGAATCTCATCAAAAAAGTCATTTGATTTGTGAACATTTCATACTCCTCAATATGATGAATCGATTGCAATTTACCAGAATAACGGAAAGCAATATAATTAGGTGGTTCACCCGGCCACCCACCTTTTCCTCCACCTACAGGATGGAAGTATGATTGCTTTTTAGTTACAATATCTTTCCAACTTATATTCCTCCCCTCAGGTTTATTACTTCCTCATCAAACATAAGCTATTTTCACTTGAATCGAAACCGATGAAAATACACTACATGGAACAATTTACTCAGGAAATATCTTCCCAAATAAGGGCAGCAGCACCACAGATAGCGGTAGTCTTTCCTGGTAAGCCTGACCGTAATAATTTTACTTTGCCCTTATAAAAGCTTAACAAGTATTCATCAAAATATTTATGTAGAGGCTCAAAGATCCATTTGCCGCTATTTACCAAGCCACCCATCAGAAAAAAAGCTTCAGGTTGGGAAAAAGCCGTAAAATTTGCCAAAGCCCGCCCTAAAATATCTGCAGTAAAATCAAATGCTTTCAAAGCAATGGGGTCACCTTCTTCAGCTGCTTTTGTGATGTCTTCTCCATGGAGGTCATTATAGGCAATACCTCTAAAACGACTGTCATCCATATATTTACACATCATATAAAGAATGGTGCGTTTCAATCCTGTAGCCGATACATAAGCCTCCAGGCCACCTCTCACATTTTGCCCAGTAAGACGTCCATCTCCAATAGTAATATCTATATGTCCTAACTCGCCGGCAAAACCATCATACCCGTCAACCAATTGGCCGTTACAAACTATACCAGCTCCAAATCCTGTACCCAAAGTAATTACAATAAAGTCACTCATCCCTCTGGCGTTACCAAAAAGCATTTCTCCCAATGCTGCTGCACTGGCATCATTCATAAGCTTTATGGGCATATTTAAACGTTCCTTGAGCTTTTTCACTATCGGTACCGTACCTTTCCAGACCAGATTGGAAGCATCAACTATGGTTCCGTTCCTGCTAGAAGCATTAGGAGCGCCTACACCGCAGCCCAAACAATTGATATCTTCCGGGAATTTGGAAATTAGCCCATCTACAACTTCTTTTATTTTATCGAGGTACTCATCAAGATCTGGATATTCTCGTGTCCGGAAAAATGTATGCTCGAGGCAGTGTCCGTCTTTGTTAACCAAGCCTACTTTTGTCTTGGTTCCACCTATATCAATTCCGATTACTAAGTCCATTATTTATTCGTTTGAATGCTTTTTGAAGTAAAATCACCTTTTAAGAAGTTAGAAATTTAAACATACTCTAAAGCGCTTAAAATAAACGCTGCCCTTATTTGTTTGTAAAATGGTAATAAGGAGCATTGTGGATAACAATAAAGAACGGCTTGAATTTACGAATTAAATTTTCACCTGTTTTATTTCTTTGAAGATTTTAATTGCAATTCTCGTTGATGATTTTTG
>JBCBCD010000778.1:0-3961 GCA_038530915.1 Bacteroidota bacterium | reverse complement strand
AGTAAGGGTCTTTTCGAGTGACTCGGCTACTGCTAAAAAGCACAAGACGCCTCAATTAAAAATTGCAGATGGTATGCACCGAATCACATGGGATCTTACCTATGAAGGGCCTACTTTTGTAGATGGTACTATCATTTGGGGATATACCGGCGGAGTAAAAGCTCCTCCTGGTATTTATGAAGCAAGATTGGTATATGAAGGAGGTTCTATGACTCAAAAAATAGAAGTCAAAGAAGATCCAAGAATCGAGGATCAGATCTCGAAAGAAGATTATCAGGAACAACTAAAGCTAGGTCTTCAGATCAGAGACGCCATCACCGAAGTGCATTCTTCCATTGCTGAGATACGTTCGGTAAAGAAACAGGTCAAATGGCTCACCGAACAATCTGACGACGATGAAGTCAAAGATACTGCCAAAAAGATATTGGATGAATTGACTTCTTACGAAGAACAACTCATGCAGACCAAAAATGAAAGTGGTCAGGATCCGATTCGCTTTGCTCCTCGTCTGGATAATCAGCTAGTTGAAAACTACAACTATGTTACTGGTCCAGATGGCTATATCTCAGGTGGCCGTGAAGGGCGCCCAAATAAAGCGGCGTATGATCGGTGGAATGACCTGGATAAAGAATGGATGGAGATGAAAGAGAAAGTTCAGGAGTCTCTGAAAAGGAATGTTGAGACCTTTAATACGCTGATTCAGAAGAAGAAGATGTTGGGGGTGAAGTTAAAAAGTGCGAAGAGCTAGATAGTTTTTGGTTGTTGGTTTTTAGTTGTTGGTTTTTAGTTGTTTGGAGCGGAATAAATTCCGCTTTATCTGCAACAACCAAAAACCAACAACTAAAAACTAGACCTTCAATTCTATCACTAAGTCATCCTGCTCTACCAAAGTCTTTTCTGACAAATGAACTTTTTTCACTACTCCGGAAATGGGAGAAGTAACAGTAGATTCCATTTTCATGGCTTCGATGATGAATAATGGTGTATCGCTGTCAATTTGCTGTCCTTCTTCTACTAAAATTTTGGAAATGCTGCCTTGTAATGGCGTACCAATTTCATGCTCTGCCGAAGCTTTTCTATGAACGACTGTATCGATACGAATGCTCAAATCACGTACCGGTATAGAACGAGTTTGGCCATTTAATTGGAAAAAAACGAGACGATTTCCCTGTTCATCGGCCTTGGTCATGTTGAGGTATTTGATCAATACATTCTTTCCTTCGTCTATGCTGACGATGATTTCTTCATTTGGCTTGAGCCCATAAAAGTAGGCTGGCGTGGGTAAATGCCTAACCACACCAAAGACATCGTAATGCGTTTTGAAATCACTATACACTTTAGGATACAATTGATAGGAAATGAAGTCTCTCATATCCACTCTAGAGCCAAAGTCTTCCTGGAACGCTTCGAATGCTTTATCAAAATCAATTGGTTTCAAATGAGCATTGGGGCGATCCGTATAAGGCTTTTCATTTTTAAGCACTATTCTTTGGATGTCCTCCGGAAAACCACCGGGCGCTTGTCCCAAATCACCACGCATCAAGTTTTTAACAGATTCAGGGAAAGAAAGTGTATGGCCTTTTTTGATGACATCTTCCTTACTCAATCCATTGGCTGTCATGAACATCGCCATATCCCCTACTACTTTTGAAGAAGGTGTCACTTTGATTAGATCCCCAAATAATTCATTAGCTGATTTGTAGTTTTCTTTGATGGTTTCGAATTGGTCTTCCAAGCCTAATGCACGAGCTTGTGGCCTTAAGTTGGAGTATTGCCCACCAGGTATTTCGTGTTGATAAACGTCTGCGGTGCCAGCACGCAATTCCGTTTCAAAGGGATAATAATACTTACGTACACTTTCCCAATAAGTAGAAAACTGATTGAGTTTCTTTAAATCAACCGGATGCTCTCTTTCATGGCCTTCCATCATAGCTGCCATGGAATTGAAGTTGGGCTGTGAAGTAAGACCAGACATAGAGCTCATAGCTAAATCTATTACATCCACACCAGCTTCAATAGCTTTGAGATAGGTAGAAGATTGAATGGAGGAGGTATCGTGTGTATGGAGGTGGATAGGTACACTAACCGTTTCCCTAAGCCTGCTTACCAAAAGCTCAGCAGCCAAAGGTTTTAAAAGGCCTGCCATGTCTTTAATGGCAATAATATGTGCCCCTTCATCTTCCAATTGCTTGGCAAGGTCCAGGTAGTATCCTAAGGTATATTTGGTTCTCGTTTTATCTGTGATATCACCGGTATAACAAATGCAAGCCTCCGCTATAGAATCGGTGCGTTCTCTTACGGTTTTGATACTGGTGCGCATGGCATCCACCCAGTTTAGCGAATCGAAAATTCTAAAGATATCAATACCATCATTAGCAGCTTGCTCAATAAATTTGATTACCAGATTATCTGGATAGGCTTTATAGCCTACTGCATTTGATCCACGAAGCAACATCTGGAATAAGATGTTTGGTATCGCTTTTCTAAGCAATTTCAAACGTTCCCAAGGGCTTTCTTTCAAAAATCGCATGGCTACATCAAAAGTCGCCCCACCCCACATTTCAATGGAAAAGACCTGATCAGCCATATGATGTGCATAGCTATCTGCCACTTGTAACATATCATAGGTACGCATGCGAGTAGCAAAAAGCGATTGATGCGCATCTCTAAAAGTAGTGTCTGTGTATTGAATAGACTTTTTATCTCTTAGTTGCTGGACAAAGGCCTCTCTCCCTAAAGCTTTTAGCTGATCTCTTGTTCCTGTAGGCAAAGCAGCATCCTTATTGTAATCAGGTACTTTAGGGTTGAGGAAAGTAACGGTTGGATCTACGAATTTCACATCGGGATTGGTATTAACGATCACATCGGCCAAATAGCGAAGCATTTTGGTTGATCGGTCTCGCCAATTTCTTGGTTGGGTCAATTGAGGATTGTCTTTGATAAAATTGACCGTTGCCAAACCATTATAAAAAGTCTCTTCCTGAAGCATATTGAGTAAAAAGCCAATATTGGTTTTTACCCCTCTGATTCTAAACTCCCTCAATGCACGCGTCATTCTACGAGCTGCTTCTGGTAAATTTCTTCCCCAAGCTGAGACTTTTACCAACATGCTATCAAAGAAAGGAGAAATTCTTGCGCCAGGGAAGGCACTGCCTGCATCCAATCTAATCCCCATCCCAGCAGCTGATCTGTAAGCAATCAGGTTGCCATAATCTGGTTTAAAATCTAAAGATGGATCTTCCGTAGTTACTCTACACTGTATGGCATAACCAAAGATGGAAATGTCTTCCTGGTTTTCAATGCCTATGCTTTCATCCCCCAACTTATAACCTTGTGCAATGAGTATCTGCGAACGAACCAGGTCAATTCCGGTAACTTCTTCTGTGATCGTATGTTCTACCTGAATACGAGGGTTCACTTCTATGAAGTAAATTTGTTGGTCTTGATCTACCAAAAATTCTACTGTACCGGCATGGCTATAATTGACTGCTCTAGTGAGATCCAAAGCATATTCATAGAGTTTGAATTTAGTAACTCCGTCAAGTGTTACACAGGGAGCAATCTCAACCACTTTTTGAAAGCGCCTTTGTACAGAACAATCCCTTTCATAAAGGTGAACGATTTTTCCATATTTATCTCCGAGAATTTGTACTTCGATGTGTTTGGGGTTTTCAATAAATTTTTCCAGGAAAACGGTGCCATCACCAAAAGCATTCTGGGCTTCATTTTTAGCTTCTAAGTATTCACTTTTCAATTCATTAGCTGATCTTACTACCCGCATTCCTCGGCCTCCGCCACCTGCTGCAGCTTTTATCATTACCGGAAAGCCAATGCGCTCAGCTTCTTGTAGAGCAATGTTTTCATCCGTTAAATCTTGTCTACTATCTTCAATCATGGGAACATTCAAGCTCCTGGCGAGTTTTTTTGCCGCTACTTTGTCTCCCAATTGTTCCATTACCTC
>JBCBCD010000777.1:0-3967 GCA_038530915.1 Bacteroidota bacterium | reverse complement strand
TTGGTTTTTTGTTTTGTCGCGGAATAAATTCCGCTAAACCAACAACCAACAACTAAAAACTATTTCAATACATTATGTATCGCCCCATAGACATTGATGGGATAATTTTGTAAAAACCCTGTAGCGGTATAAGCATCGATAAAACTTTGATCTTGATTAACCGCTTGATAAGAAGCTGCATCTTTATAGACTGTCATACCTACTACTATATTAGGATCAGAAATCGATCTCCATTGTACTTCTCTTACAAAATTGTCTTGCGCTGCTAAAACAGCCAGATAGGCATCTCTTTTGGTTTCATAATCTGATTGATCTAAACCATTGTACTGAGACAAGTCTCGAACTGCAATTTCCCAAACCTGTCCACTTCCCAGGTTGGCAAAGTCTTCCAGATCAACGGTTTCATCAGGATCAAGCGGCTGTAAAACCTGGAAAGAGATGAAGTCAAAAGTGGCAAAAAAATCATTGGCTACTTGGCCATTAGTAGCGGCTCCTATCTCCTGGAAAGTCTCAAAATCTTTAAATGAAGTAATTCCTACATACACACTATCTACCGGCAAACCTGAGAAAGTAAACTCAAAAAAAGGCTGTATTTCTCTGTCATGGAGCGTGCCTTCTTCATTTTCTAAAAGTGTAACATAGGCATCTCTTTTTTGCATAAAATCATTAATGTCTTGTCCTGGTTTGACCCTTCTGATAGGCATTACAAATACATTATCCGTAGTAACTGTTTCAATAGTTGGGGTATTCTCTTCCTGATCACAGGCATTGAATGACAATAATCCAATGAAAAGAATAAGTAAGTAGTCCATTCGCATTGTTTTTGATTTAGATTATAGATAAACTGACCGTGCAAAGATGTCTGATCTGCCTGCTCTAATCGATGGACTATTGTGACTTTAAGATGTACTATTCAGCATGTAGCGTTCTGAATTGTTCTGGACTCATATTGGTCCGTTTTTTAAAAATCCTTGAAAAGTAATATTGACTATCATAACCTAAAGAAAAAGCTATCTCTTTCACCGTTTTTTCACTGAAACAAAGCTCTCGCTTGGCTTCCAAAATGATGCGATCAATTATAAAATTAGTAGCTGTTTGTCCTGTATTCTTTTTAGTGATTTCATTCAACTTTTTATCTGTTACATTCAGCTGAGCTGTATAGAAATCAAGCCGCTCTTGTTTGTTGTAATTTTCTTCGACCAATTCAATGAAGCGTTGAAAAGGCTTTCTGGTATATAAAAAAGAATGTATCTCCGGTAAATTAAGAATCATGCCCTCCAGCTTATTGAGTAAAGCCAGCATTAGGTTTTGCAATAGGAAAGTTTGATTTTGGTTGTTAGTATTTTCTTGTTCAAGAAGCAAAATTTCAAAATATTGCTTGACTTGACTGGCCATTTCATCTTCAACATTTATTAAGATTTTACGCAAAGCAATGGCATACTGTAAAAATCCATGAAGTAAAAGCTTTTGATGTATCGAGAAAAAATCATCTGTGAAGAGTATAACAAAACCAAGGTAGTCTTTCTGTTCCATTTCCCAATGGATCGCTCCTTTAGGAATGATCATCACTTGATTTTTAGCAATCTCATACTGACTAAAGTCTATTTCTTGTTTGTTGTAGCCATTTAAGACAAAGAAGATAGAGTGGAAATTATGACGATGTCGGTCAGGTGTTGTATTACGGGAAAAATCATCAGCTTGGTACTTGATGATTTCAATTTTGAGTGGTTTACCATCCGGTCTTTGAAATTCTACAATCTTCATACTAATAATCACTTGGAAGGCTAAAAGATATTCCAAATTATTATGTTCTCAAGTATGTAGCATGGTCTTTTAATCTAAAAAACGGCAAAATTATCCGGTTTTTCTTCTCAAGAAAAGAATGTACACAGAAACTAAAGCAGCTAATAGGTAAGTAAATGCACTGAAATAGGCATTGGGTTCAATGGTATCAAACAACATTAAGAAGTTGACAATACAAGCAATGAGAAGTATTCCTACAACCAATAATTCTATCCAATATTTCATAGCCCTTAATTTAGTGTTATGATTATCCTGGTACATTTGGTATTTCAATGCTTAGCTCTCCCTTACCACTTGCAAACGTTACATTTAAATAAATTATCCATTCCATTTCCGGTTCAGTCTCATCTAGATTTGGCTTCATTTCATGAAACTTCAATAGCTTTTCCAACTGTTGATACAAATCTTCAATGTATCGCTTTTCAATTTCTATAATTAGACTAATGGCCAAATCGGAAAACAATTAGTACTGAACAATGGCTCCAGCATTATTTGAAATGCTTCCTTTAATTTTTTCTAAAGTTGCTATTCGTTCAGAAGTGGCAATTGCTTTCCAATTGAGTTTGTTTTTTAGCATTTGATTGCTACTCTATTTTGGATGTTCCATTCTGGTCAAATGCCCTTTTTTCTCCTTCCTTTAAGGAAAAACTTAAAGCAGTCCAGGCTGTTCCAGTTATTCCTTTAAAACTTACACCTTTATCTGTCTTACTTACATTAAATAAAAAATGTGCAATTTTTGAATCCACTCCCGGAATGATATGTCCATTGTTGGCCATTCCGTTTTGATCTATAGGTTGCTCTTCTAAATCATTATTATAAGTTAGCTTCAACCAAGCACATCCCTTTTCACATTCCATTATTATTTTGTTCCCATCTTTTTCGATGACAATTTTGAAATCTTTCAATACAGATGTTGCATTTTGAGCAAAAAGACCAGCATTAACCATTAGGCAGAAAAATACAAGAAGCGGGTAAGTAATTAACTTCATAATATTAGTTTTACAACAAATTGGATCTACTTAAAAATAACCACCAATTCTCATGAAGTAAATAGTCCTCTCTTTCTTTTTGTCCTAAATCTAAACTTTACTTGTACGTACTGATCAATTCAATCTGGCCTACGATATTGTCATTGAATAGATCTAGTTCATCTGCAGGTATCCAATATTCTAAATGATGATCAGCACCCACCCTTTGAACGTCATACTTCTTTAGAAACGCATCTTCTACTTCAAATTTCAAAACATGCCCCACTCCATAAGAGGGGACATTCCATTCTATGGTTATTTGTTCTGCATAAGTTTCGTTTAATACTGGATAAAATATGGGTTGGCTTTCCAATCTGGGTGGAAAGGCTTGCCATCCAGATTGAATAACCAGATTGAGTTCCGCTTGATTAACTGGTCTGTAAAGTATCATACTATTTTAATTTTGCCTTATACTTTTGAGGAGATAATCCCGCCTCTATCATTTTATCTTCCGCTTGAACAACTATTAAGTCTTTAAAAGCCTGTAAAGTGTTGTTGAAAGTCACATGTTTGTCCATCATGTATACCATTTCGAATTCTATTTCTTCCCAAGTATCTAAGGGAGCGTGATTGTGTTGTATTTGTACTTCTAATTTGTCTAATGCATTTGAAAATTTCGCCTCCACTGTTTTTTTATCTTCAAACTCATGCCAGAGTTCGTAAATTTCTGTCCCTAAAGTTCCGCCCAGTTCCGTTTTGATGTTCTCAATAGCTTGTAATTCTCGATTCACTTTATCGTTTTTGATACTTGGATTTCTAAGTACATCCAATGCAGAAACATCACCGGCTTCTATCTCAACCAGATCGTGTATAATGATCATTTTCAATGCTCTTTCCAGGTTCAAGTCAATATCTAACTTGTCATTCAAAAGGATGGCGATTAAAGACATTCGCCAGGTGTGTTCAGCTACACTTTCTTGTCTTCGGTTGGATAACCAACTGTGTCGCATTTCTTTTTTAAGTTGTTCTGCTTTCCCGATGAAATCTAGGATTTGTTGTAGGTCTTTAAGCATGCGTTGTGATTTAACGGTATTTGAATAATCACAAAAACTGGTATACGTTGGAATTAGTTCCAAAATTCCAATAAGGAAATGACTAAAATTCTTTTAAAGATTAGGCAAGTTTTTTTTCTTAGC